>SKFU01000032.1 GCA_007117835.1 Candidatus Izemoplasma sp.
CAAACCGTTGACCATAGATATTAAAAACCATAAGCATGAAAAAAATAATGGCTGCAATCATGCTTACGATTGCCATGCTTAAGTCGTGTTGAAAAAACACCGCAAATACGGTGAATAATAACGCACTTAAACCTAGAACAACGCCGTGTGTTTTATTCATTGGTTCACCTCAGTATATTGGAATACGTCAATATTATATCACAAAAAGTGTTCAACGATAAGCATTTGAAAACCGTTTATTGTTGTCCTAAACTTTAGTAAGAAAAAATGTGTACAAACGTACACATTTTTAGTCTTTTACAAATGGTAGCAATGCCATGTGGCGCGCACGCTTAATCGCAATGCTTAAGTCTTTTTGGTAACCCGCTTTAGTGCCTGTGACACGTTTAGGAAGAATCTTCCCACGATCAGAAATAAAACGTTTTAACATTTCTGCATCTTTATAGTCAATGTAAGTCATTTTGTTTTCAGTGAAATAACATACTTTTTTACGTCTTTTACGGAAATTTGGTCTGGCCATATTATGCCTCCTTATTAGAATGGTAAGTCATCATCAGCGATGTCAATCTCTGATAATGGCTTAGTGTCGTTAGAATAATTGTTTGATGCGTCATTATTTGTATTTTGAGTGCCTTTCGGCTCTAGAAACTGTACAGAGTCTGCAACCACTTCTGTAATGTAGCGTCGGTTGCCTTCTTGATCTTCATAGTTGCGTGTTTGCATGCGCCCTTCAACACCAACTAAACTGCCTTTATGGACAAATTGAGTGACGTTTTCTGCTTGTCTTCGCCAAACCACACAAGGAATGAAATCTGCTTGTTGGTCCGAGTCGCTTTTTGCAAATGGACGATTTACAGCCAATGTGAATGTTGCGACTGGAATATCGTTAGAAGTTCTTCTTAACTCAGGGTCTTTGGTCAATCGACCGACTAATATGACACGATTGATCATGAATAATCACCTCGTTTTATCGTACGTCTTTAATAATCATATAACGAATAACATCTTCTTTAATGCGGATTACTCGATCAAATTCAGCACGTGCTTCTTCTGTTGCTTTTACATCTAGTATCACGTAATAGCCTTTGTTGTGCTTTTGAATTTCATACGATAAATCGCGCGTTCCCCATGTTGTCACTTTGACAACTTCAGAAGCGAATTTTGGAAAAATATCGTGCAATTCATTTTTCAATTTTTCACGATCTTCAGCTTCAAGTGTGGGACGAATAATGTACATAATTTCGTATTTGGTCATTTTATACCTCCTTCTGGACTTTGGCTGCATAGCAGCAAGGATACGTGGTCATAAACTCACGCTAGCGTATTATATCATAAGCACTGCTTGAAGTAAATACTTATCCTGTGTTTTTTAACGTGTTAAAAATAGCTTAAATTATGGATGATTCGTTGGCTATAACAAATAGTAATGTGTCCCCTATGTCAATGTTTTAATCACTAAATTCAATGCAAAAGCAACGGCTTTTTGGCGAATCATTTGGCGGTCACCCACAAAAATATGATGCATTGTTTTTGTTCTACCTTCATGAGTAATTCCAAAAAACACTGTCCCCACAGGTTTGTCTTTGGTGCCACCATCTGGACCAGCAATCCCAGAAACACTGACTGAGATATCCGCCCCAGTTCTTTGCGCGAGTTGATAACTAAGTTCGTAAACACACTGATTGCTGACGGCACCAAACTGGTCAATGATTGACTGATGTACGCCCAGTCGCTTGATTTTAGCGTTGTCTGAGTAAAGTACATAAGATTCATTAAATACATGAGATACACCCGGTACATTTATCAGTCGTCCTGCCAGCAAACCACCCGTGCAAGACTCTGCAAAGCTAATGGTTTTGTTTTGTGCTTGCAAGGCTTGAACGACAATGTGTTCAAGCGGTGTATCATAAGGTCCAACAATCACATCTCTAAAACGTTTGTGAAAAGCTTTTAATGCGTTTTTTAACGCCATTTCATCTTTCGATGTGAATATGTACTGTATTTCGCCTAAGCCAGCGTACGGTGCTATAAGCACGTCTTTATGGGCATTGTAAAACCCTTCAAGTTGGTGTTCCATTTCCGATTCACCGATGCCAACCACCAAATAGCCGCCATGAAAAACTTCAAAATCTAAGTGTTCTAGTAAATATGTTTTTACAGGTTCTAACATTGGCATTAGCTCAGTTGGTGGCCCAGGAAGTAAAACAATGGTTTGGTGACCCACTTGAAAAATAGCACCTGGTGCAGTCCCGTTATCATTATTTAAAACAATGGCCGATTTCGGAAAATAAGCTTGTTTTAAATTGCTGTTATCCATTGTTTTATGCATTGTTTTAAACGTGTCTTTGATGCGTTTTAAACTTTTTTGGTGCAACGTAAGTTCTAATCCGTAAAAAGCACACACAGCTTCTTTAGTAAGATCATCAGGGGTTGGCCCAAGTCCCCCCGTGATAATGATAAACGCATCGTCAATTTGAGACAATGCCTGATGAATGCTGTGAACATCATCCTTAACACACAGTGCTTGATTAACTTCAATCCCCATTGCATATAATGTTTTTGCAATAATTGAGAGATTGGTGTTAATCGTTTTACCGATTAATAGTTCGTTGCCGATAGATAAAATGGTTCCTTGCATCGTTAACACCTCTTTTATCTTTTTTAGCGTGCCATTTGTACGATTACTGTAATCACTAATGAAAACAGCAAGGCAGTCATTAAAACGGCCAAAACGATACGATATATGTATGGATTTAATCGGGCATCCATATTTTCAATGCGCTTTATACGAACATAAGCATAAAGTGTGACATACCCCAATAAAACCACGGTGAATATTAAGAACACTGTTAAGGAAATAAAAAACATAATACTTTGAACAATCAGACCAAACATGTTATCCAGTAAAAATGGGCTATAACCTAAAAAGTCCATTAAATAACTGATGCCAATCAACACAATAACTATGTAGTAACGTTCAAATAATCCGCCTTTTTTATATGTGAATACTTTTCTTTGAACCACTGTTTTTGTTCGATAAAATCGCCAAAAGAAATCAATGAAAAACAACGTAACGAAAAAACTTAATGTTAATTGTAAATACGCAACAACCATTTAAAAACCCCCTAATAAAATATATCCACCAATAACACGAGTATCGCAATCACAAAAGTAATCACAAATATCACTGTAAACGCATTATTTGTATGGTGTTGAATGAATGGTGCTCGCGGGTTAATATTACGAACTTTAGCAATAATGAATAAGCCGATCATCGTCATAAACAATACCAATAATAACACAAATATAAACGCTGTGATAAACGTTGTAACAGTTTGCAAAGTAAAGCCAATCACATTGTTTGTGTCCATTGGATTTAGGTCGAACATTAAATCCAAAAACACCAAAACCACAACAATGACACCCACGATACGGTAATGTGCAAACAATCCGCCTTTCTTAAAAGAAAGCATCTTATTTGTGGTCAAAGTTCTTGTTTTATAGTACTCGTAAAACCCACCCAGTAAGTAAGTGATAAAAAACAACCAAAAAGCTAGTGTGATATATTCTACCATTGTCTACTCCTTTAAACATTAAAGCGAAATAAAATAATATCGCCATCATGAACTATATATTCTTTACCTTCAGAACGGACTTTGCCCGCTTCTTTTGCTTTGTTCATGCTTTCATATAGCAGTAAGTCTTCATAAGAAATTGTTTCTGCACGTATAAAACCACGTTCAAAATCACTGTGGATTACGCCTGCACATTGAGGCGCTTTCATGTTTTTGTAAAATGTCCAAGCACGCACTTCTTTTTTACCTGCTGTAAAAAAAGTTTGCAATCCTAACAGTTCATAACTTTTTGCAATTAAATGATCGAGCCCTGTTTTTTCTAAACCCAGTTCTTCTAAGTATAGGGCTTTATCTTCTTTATCTAATTCAGAAAGTTCGGCCTCAATTTTAGCGCTTATCATGATGGCATTGCTTTGTTGTTTAAGTGCTAAATCATAAACAGCTTGGACATGTGAGTTTATGGTTTGATTGATTAAATCCTCTTCCGAAATATTACATACATAAAGCGTTGGCTTTAGTGTAAGAAAACCATAACTTTTAATAATTTTAGATTCTTTTTCGGTCAAGGTTAATGAGCGAATCGGTTGATTATCAAGCAATGTATTTTGCACGCGTTTAAGTAGATGGTATTCATCAATCATTAAAGTATCAACTTTTAATTGTGCTTTTTTTTCAATTTTTGGTAAACGTTTTTCGATTACGTCTAAATCCGCAAACACCAACTCTAAATCAATTGTTTCTATGTCGCGAATCGGATTGACTTCGCCGTCAACATGGATGACATTAGTGTCTTCAAAACAGCGCACCACATGGATAATCGCATCGACTTGACGAATGTGAGATAAAAACTGATTGCCAAGACCTTCGCCTTGAGAAGCGCCTTTAACAAGTCCTGCGATATCAGTAAATTCAAAGGTCGTTGGCACTGTGCTTTTAGGGTCAAATATTCGGGTTAGTACATCGAGTCTTTGGTCGGGTACAAGGACAACCCCAACATTCGGCTCAATCGTTGCAAAAGGGAAATTAGCTGCCAATGCTCCAGCTTGCGTTATGGCGTTAAACAGAGTGGATTTACCGACATTCGGTAAGCCTACAATTCCTGCAGTTAGTGGCATAAGACATCACTCCTTTTTAATGCCTTTACCATTTTAGTACATAATCCTTAAAAACACAAACATTATGTGTAGAATGGAAAACACAGCCATGTTTTAAGTGGATGGCTGTGTTTTGATTTTAAAGCTAATGACATATTCAAGTGCGTCATCGGTGGGAATGTCTTTGCATTGAACCATTTGATATTTCATATTTAAATGGATCAAACCCACTTCAAAATGTGCCAATGCAATCCCCATATCAATGGCTTGAATGTCGATTTTTAGGCCTGTTGCATATTTGGGGGTACGTTTTAGATAAAAATGTGCGTCATCGCCTTGGATAATTACACGCCATGGCTGTTTGTTGGATGCACTTGGTCCTAAACGCACCAGCTCTAGTGGTATAAAATATCGATGGGGATTGTTTTTTGAGTGTTCAATTGGGGTTTCAAGACTGTTTGAGTAAAACAGCGTTTCAAATGGTTTTCGCTCATCGGCTTTTACTTGTGAACGAATTAATTTTTCACGCAAAGTTTTTGTCTCTGCACCGTATCCCACCGCGGCAATCGCTGGAATTACTTCTTTTTCTTTAAGTAAATCATTAAACGGTTGACGTTTAAATGTTCCCCCAAGCCAAACTGAGTCAATGTTGTTTTTAGTTGCCCATAAAACAATTTTTTCGAATAAGTAGCCAAAATCAACCATTGATTCAAAGGTGTTGTGTGATATGCCCCCAATAAATGCTGGGGCATTTTTTACAAATCCATAGGTGCCTATGCGTTTGGCATCTTCAGAGGATTGGTGTGCATTTTCTTGATAAAAGAATCGGGGTTTTGTGTTGTAAGGTGTTGTGTGTTTTTCAATGGTTTTAAGTGCTTTTTTTAGTGCCAATTGGTCAGACATTGATAATGGTTTATCGTAATATGTTCGTACTGATTTTCTTTTTTCAATCGCTAAAATCATGGGGCCTCCTATTGATCGCTTGGATGTAGTTTAAGTATGGCATATGGGGATTCGTAGACTGTCTCATCGCGTATAAATCTTAAAGAGACACGGTCGCCGACTTGTGAATTTAAAATGGCTTCACGTAGGTCATTAAAATTGTTAATATCGATATACACTGGCCAACTATCAATTTTGTAACCAATGATAATATCTCGGTTATTGAGTAACGCCTCTTCTGCAGCACCACCTGACTGAACATGTATACAAACGCCGAACTCTTGGTTACAATCACTCACTTGTAACATCGCACTAACACCCAAATACGGTCTTCTTACTGTGCCATATGTTTCTAAGTCTTGAATAATTCTATAGACGGTGTTGGATGGAATCGCAAACCCTATATTGCTGGCCAAATCATTGATGATTTTCATATTGTTAATGCCGATTAAATGGCCGTTAATATCAAACAATGCACCCCCACTATTTCCAGGACTTATCGAGGCGTCATGTTGGATAAAGGGCACTTCTAAATCACTGCTAGAAACATAGCGCGACAACCCCGATATAACACCCATTGTGAGCGTACCATAATAATTAAATCCTAATGGATTACCCATCGCAAAAACGATTTGCCCAATCCGGGTCTCATATGAATCTGCAAAAACAGCAGTATTGAAATTTCGAGTGGATTGAAATGTAATGACAGCCAAATCTGTGGTTGCATCAGACCCAATGATACGGATATCACTCTGTGGTATCGTAAATAATAATCCTTGCCGTTCATAAACAACTTCGATGTTTTGTGCTGCTTCAATCACGTGGTGATTCGTGACAACATAGTAGGTGCCTAAATCTTTTTTATAAATTACCCCAGAACCAGTTTTGGGTGAACTAAAGGGCTGTTCGTAAACTTGAATACCAATCACAGCATCACGGTTTTGCTCAGACATTGTAATAATGGCTTCTTGAAAAGTCTTTAAATCGTAATCAACTCTTTGATAGCTTTTAGGCAACAAAGTTTCAATTAGATCAATCAGTTCTTGTTCGGTATATGTGTTTAAATTATATGTTGTGGGTTGCTCTGAGGTGGTGCACGATGCAAGAACAAACAGCAACATTATGGCAGTGATCGTCAGAATTCTTTTCATAAGTATCAATCCTTTAAATTGAATAACTGATTTGCATTTGAACTAGTAATGCGACCAACGTGCTCGACATCGGTGTCTCTTAATGCCGCAATAGCCTCGGCAATCAGGGGTAAGTAAGCAGGGGTATTTTGTTTTCCACGATAGGGATGAGGGGCTAAATAAGGTGCGTCAGTCTCGATTAACAAGCGATGCTCTGGTACCCATTGAGCCACAGTTTTGGGCACTTTAGCATTTTTAAATGTGACGGGACCGCCCAAAGAAATATGCATGCCAATGTCGATAAACGATGTCGCCATTTCTAAAGAGCCACTATAACAATGCATGACGCCTTTTAGTGGTGCATATTCTTGTAAGACTTCAAGTGTTTTCAATGTTGCTTCACGCATGTGCACAACCAAAGGTAAATGATGTTTTTGTGCCAGTTTGATTTGTTTTTCAAAAACTTCTATTTGTTTGTTTACATGTGTTTTATCCCAATAAAAATCAAGCCCACATTCGCCAACCGCACGGACACGTGGATGACTTAACAATTGCTCTAACGTACTAAAATCATCATCACTAATGTCTTTTGCTTGAGTTGGATGAAACCCAACTGATGCATACACATCATCATACTGTTCAGCAATTGTGATTGCGTCTTTATTGGTTTGATGGTCGTAGCCAATCACTAACATTTTTTTTACACCGACACGACGCGCAGTATCAATGGTTTGTTTGACATCGCCTTTAAATAAAGGGTTATTCAGGTGAACGTGGGTATCAATGAACATGGTCTCACTCCTCATAATTATTATACATGTTTTCTAGTGAAATGATAACTGTGATACTTATATTCAGTGAATAGATAAAAAAGCGTACATTGCAAAGGCAATGTACGCATCCTCATATTATGGTTTGTTTTTGGGATAGGGATTATCCTATAACCGCAGCAACTACGCCTGCACCAACAGTACGGCCACCCTCACGGATAGAAAACTTAGTGCCTTGTTCTAAAGCGATTGGATGAATCAGTTCCACGAGCATCTCAACGTTGTCGCCTGGCATAACCATTTCAACACCTTGAGGTAATTCGATTACACCGGTAACGTCCGTTGTACGGAAATAAAACTGTGGACGGTAGTTAGAGAAAAATGCGGTATGACGGCCACCCTCTTCTTTACTAAGTATGTAAACTTCACCACGGAATTTTGTGTTTGGTGTAACACTTCCTGGTTTAGCAAGTACTTGTCCACGTTGAATGTCATCACGGCTTACACCACGTAATAATGCACCGATATTGTCGCCAGCTTCTGCACGATCTAACAATTTACGGAACATTTCAACACCAGTAACTACGGTTTTACGTGTTGCTTTAATACCAACGATTTCAACTTCTTCTTGAACCTTAACTGTACCACGGTCAACACGTCCTGTCGCAACTGTACCACGGCCTGTAATTGAGAATACGTCCTCAACTGGCATTAAGAATGGTTTGTCAGTTTCACGAATCGGGTCATCAATATACGCGTCAACAGCATCCATAAGTTCAATGATTCCTTCTTCATAATCTGCATTGCCTTCTAATGCTTTAAGTGCCGATCCACGAATTATTGGAATATCATCTCCAGGGAATTCATATACATCTAATAACTCACGAATTTCCATTTCTACAAGTTCTAGTAATTCTTCGTCATCAACCATGTCTACTTTATTCATAAACACAACAAGCTTAGGTACGCCAACTTGACGGCTTAACAAAATGTGCTCACGTGTTTGTGGCATTGGTCCATCTGAAGCAGAAACAACTAAGATTCCACCATCCATTTGTGCCGCACCGGTAATCATGTTTTTAACATAATCCGCATGACCTGGGCAGTCAACATGTGCGTAATGACGCTTTTCTGTTGAATATTCAATATGTGCTGTGTTAATGGTGATACCTCTTTCTTTTTCTTCTGGTGCATTGTCGATTGCATCATATGTAGAGGCTTTAGTATCACCGATTCCTCTTTTTGATAATACGGTAGCAATTGCTGCAGTAAGTGTGGTTTTACCATGGTCTACGTGACCAATAGTACCAATATTAACATGAGGTTTACTTCTTACAAATTTTTCTTTTCCCATTATAGGTTTTCCTCCTTAGAATTGGTTAATTTAACAAAATTATTGTATCGCATTATGGGTTATAATGCAAGTTAAATCAATTAGCCGGTACGTTTTTTAACGATTTCCTCAGCAATCGATTTTGGGGTTGGGTCATAGTGTGAAAATTGCATGCTGTAGTTCCCACGACCTTGGGTGTTTGAGCGTAAACTCGTTGCATAACCAAACATCTCTGAAAGCGGTACTTTTGCTTTGACTTGTTGGGCATTCCCGCGTTGACTTTGAGATTCTATTTTACCTCTACGGCTCGTTAAGTCTCCTATAACGTTTCCTAGGTAATCGTCTGGTGCAATTGCATCCACACTCATAATTGGTTCTAGTAAAATTGTTTTACATAAATCTTTTGTTTTCTTTAATGCCATAGAAGCAGCCACTTTAAAGGCGATTTCTGATGAGTCAACATCATGGTATGATCCATCAAATAAAGATGCTTTAAAGTCAATGAGTGGATAACCTGCCAGTACCCCAGATTGCATGGCTTCTTGTAAGCCTTTATCGACAACTGGAATGTACTCACGTGGTACAACACCACCAACCACTTTATCTTCAAACTCGTAACCTTTGCCTGGGTTTGGTTGAAAACGAATCCAAACATGCCCGTATTGACCACGGCCACCTGATTGACGCACAAATTTACCTTCAATTTCAGCACTTTTTGTAATCGTTTCACGGTAGCTAACTTGTGGTGCACCAACATTGGCTTCTACCTTAAACTCACGACGCATACGATCAACAATGATGTCAAGATGTAATTCGCCCATCCCGGCAATAATTGTTTGACCTGTTTCATCATCAGTGTACGTTCTAAATGTAGGATCTTCTTCAGAAAGCTTTTGTAAAGCGACACCCATCTTGTCTTGGTCACCTTTCGATTTCGGTTCGATGGCCACAGAAATAACGGGTTCAGGAAAGTTCATTTTTTCAAGAATAATATCGTATTTTTCTTGTGCAAGTGTATCACCGGTGGTTGTGTTTTTAAGTCCTATCGCCGCAGCAATATCGCCGGCATATACTGTATCAATCTCTTCACGGTGATTGGCATGCATTTGTAAAATACGTCCAATACGTTCTTTTTGGCCTTTAGTCGTGTTCATTACGTAAGAGCCTTTTTTTAATACCCCAGAGTAAACTCGGAAAAACGTAAGACGTCCTACGAATGGATCGGTTGCGACTTTGAATGCTAAGGCCGCAAACTTCGCATCATCACTTGAAGGTACGCGGACTTCACTTCCGTCCTTCATTAGCCCTTTGACTTCAACGACATCGGTGGGTGCTGGTAGATAATCGATAACAGCATCTAACATCATCTTAACACCTTTGTTCTTAAATGCACTCCCACATAACACAGGGAAAAACTTAACACTTAACGTTGCTTTTCTAATGGCATTTTTTAACATGGTCTCAGAAATGGCTTCGCCTTCTAAGTAATGCATCATGATTTCTTCATCGTAATCTGCGAGTGTTTCAATAAGTTCCATATGTTTTTCTTCTACGAGTTCTTTTAAATCACTTGGAATCGGAATGACTGTAGAAATTTCTTCGGCATTCCCATCAAAGTGATATGCTGTTTTTGTAACTATATCAATGATTCCATTGAATTGGTTTTCTGCGCCGATAGGCCACTGAATGGCTGCGGCGGTTACTCCTAAACGTTCTCTAACACTGTCTAAACTATAAGCAAAATCGGCGCCAATTTTATCCATTTTATTGATCAAAATGATTCTCGGTACACGATACTCTGTGGCTTGTCGCCATACAGTCTCGGTTTGTGGTTCAACACCCGCTTGGGCATCTAGCACTGCAACCGATCCATCAAGTACACGTAATGAACGTGAGACCTCTACTGTGAAGTCGACATGTCCAGGTGTATCGATAATGTTGACACGGTGATTTTTCCAAAATGCTGTCGTTGCGGCAGATGTAATGGTAATCCCACGTTCTTGTTCTTGCTCCATCCAGTCCATTTGTGATGCACCGTCGTGGGTTTCTCCCATTTTATGGATTTTGCCGGTATGATAAAGAACACGTTCGGTGGTCGTTGTTTTACCCGCATCGATATGCGCCATAATCCCGATATTGCGAGTGTTTTCTAAACTATATGCACGTCCCAATTTGTGTGCTCCTTTCTACCAACGATAATGTGCGAATGCTTTATTTGCATCTGCCATACGGTGCATGTCTTCGCGTTTTTTAACTGACGCGCCAACACCATTTGCGGCGTCTACAATTTCTTTAGCCAATCGCTCTTCCATTGTTTTTTCATTTCTCAATCTTGCATACAAAGTCATCCAACGAAGTCCTAGTGTGTATCTTCTTTCTTCACGAACCTCTGTTGGTACTTGATAGTTTTGTCCACCAATACGACGTGCTCTAACTTCGAAGGTTGGCATTACATTGTTCAATGCTTCTTCAAACACTTCAATTGGGGGTTTGTTTGTGATTTCTTCAACGCGTAAAAAAGCGTTGTATAAAATACGTTGTGCAGTTCCTTTTTTACCATCTAACATAATACTATTAATGAGTTTAGTCACTAATTTGGAATGATAAATCGGATCTGGTAATACGTCTCTTTTCGGAACATGTCCTTTACGAGGCATAAGTCATCCTCCTTTCGAATATACTTATTTTTGGTTGATTATGCTTCTTTTTTAGCACCGTATTTTGAACGGCCTTGTTTACGGTTTGCAACGCCTGATGTATCTAAGGTGCCACGTACAACATGGTAACGTACACCTGGTAAATCTTTCACACGTCCACCACGTATTAATACTACGCTATGTTCTTGTAGTTTGTGTCCGATACCAGGAATATATGCGGTAACTTCAATTCCATTTGTAATGCGAACACGGGCATACTTACGCAACGCTGAGTTCGGTTTTTTAGGTGTCATTGTTGCAACACGTGTACAAACGCCACGTTTTTGTGGACTTGGAAGATCCGTGTATTCTTTTTTCAAAGAGTTAAATCCAATTCCTAAATGTGGGGATTTGGTTTTTTTAACTTTAGATTGTCTTCCTTTTCTAACCAGTTGATTGATAGTAGGCAATGGTGTTCCTCCTTTCCTTGTATATCACACAACACATCCATGTGTGTCAGTTTTTCTCATAAAAACAGGGGTTTCTAGTAAACCCTGATGTTTTTTTGAGTTTCGCATTGCTAATTATACAACACTGAACCTGGTGTGTCAATAGTTTCGATTATAAATAGTAA
>SKFU01000018.1 GCA_007117835.1 Candidatus Izemoplasma sp.
CAAGCCGCATTCATACGTTTTCTTGAAAGTTACTTAACCCATGATTGAAATCACCCATTACCGTCAACATAATCTTGATTTTTATCTCTGTAAAACGCCGCATTATCGATTAACACTGTGTGGTTTAGGTGCGATGATTTATCGTTTAGAAACACAAGACAAAAACGGTCAGTTCAAAAACATTGTTTATACTTATCAGCAATTTGAACAATACCACAACAATCTAAAATACGCTGGCATCACGGTTGGCCCATACGCGGGTAGGATATACCCGTTAGAGGTGATCATAGAAAACACAAAACATCCGCTTAAAGCAAACGATAATGGTGTTTACTTACATTCGGGTTCACACCATATTGGCACTCAAATTTTTATAGCAAAAAAACATGATAACGCAATCGAGTTCATCATTGAAAAACCCAGGTATGCATTGCCTTCTCCTGAGGTTATAACCGTGACTTATCAACTGAAAAATAATGGGTTTAGTATTGACTATCATAGCAATACAAAAGTGGCAACATTCATCAGTTTAACCAATCACAGTTACTTTAATTTATCGGGCGATTTTAAACAAAAAATCGGTACACACAAACTGATGGTTGAAGCCGATACAATGGTTGCACTAAACGCAAAAAATATCCCAGAAAAAATTGAAAATGTACACAATACACCCTATGACTTCACACAGTTAAAACCACTAAGCAAACTGTTTGATGCAGGATTGGCGTTAGATCACCCATTCCTCTTGAACCCTCAAGGCAAAGTCAAGTTGATTGATGAACAATCAACGCGGACAATGACCATCACAACAAACTATCCAGCGGTCGTTGTTTACACAAACAATGAACCTTCCAACACCACACACGAAGATGGTAGCATCGATCAACGCCACCACAGCATTTGCATAGAGTGTCAGTACATCCCGAATGACATGTATTTTCTTAAACACCCTCAAAGTTTTTACCCACCGATGAGTCAACGCACAATGACCATTAATTATGCATTCGAAGGAGGTTTTTTTGATGATTTATGACCAGGAACATCAACTGTTTTATCTACATACCGCCAACACAAGTTATATTTTTGGCGTTGCCCAAACCGGGCATTTACTTCATTATTATTACGGCCCTAAACTCGACCAACAATTTACGGGAAAAGATTTATTGAAAATGCCCCCAATTGATTTGGGGAGTTCAACCAATTATGATGATGACATCGGCAGTTTCAACTTGAATCATGTGCCTTTAGAACTGTCAACCTATGGCAAAGGCGATTACCGTGAACCGATGATTCATTTGTCGCTAGATGACGGATTTACTGCAACTGATTTTCACTATCACAGTCATCAAATCATCAAACAACATCACTTTGAAGCAATGCCACAAGCAACAAAAAGTCAGACCTTAGAAGTGACGATGAAAGAAGTGAATCATTCACTGTACATTAAACTCTATTACACAACATATGCACAATCCGATATATTGGTTAGAAACGCTGTCATCGACAACCAAACAAGCGCAGTGATTACCTTAGAACGCATGCTATCTATGAACCTTGACTTTAAACACCATCAGTTTGACTTAATCACTCTTGATGGGGCGTGGATTCGTGAACGTCATACGCACCGCAGACCACTTCATTATGGTATCACAAAAATAGACAGTAAAAAGGGTGTTTCAAGCAGTGATCACAATCCCTTTGTTGCCCTTATGCATAAAGATGCTTCCAATCTATTTGGACCTGTATACGGATTTAACTTAATTTATTCTGGCAATTTTGAAACCAACATAGAAGTTAACCCACACGACTTAACCCGTATTAATATCGGCATTAACAGTTTTGATTTTCGATGGCATTTAAAACCCCAAACAACATTCATTACCCCTGAAGTTGTGATGACTTATGCACATCAAGGCTTGAATAAGATGACGCAGAATATGCACCAATTTATTCAAGAAAACATTATAAAAAACACCACCACAAGACCAATCGTTTATAACAATTGGGAAGCAACATACTTTGATTTCAACGAAAAAAAGTTGATGGCCATCGCCAAAAAAGCAAAAAAACTAGGGATTGAGTGTTTTTGCTTAGATGATGGGTGGTTTGGAAAAAGAGACAATGATTTTTCCTCACTTGGCGACTGGCATGAACATCCAAAAAAACATCCCAAAGGCTTAGCTTATTTCAGTGAAAAAATCCGCCGATTAGGACTTCAATTCGGCATCTGGGTTGAACCAGAAATGGTTAATCCTGACAGTGATTTATATCGAAAACACCCTGAATGGGCACTGCATCACCCCACTGTTAAACCCGCGTTAGGCAGACATCAATTGATGCTTGATTTAAGTAATCCAGCAGTGATTGATTACTTAGATGACACGCTCACTCAATTGTTTACTAAAACCAAAGTCAGCTATGTTAAATGGGATATGAACCGCAACATAAGTGATCTATACAGTCAAACCCAACCCCACCAAAGCGCGCTCGCGCACCGATATGTGCTGGGTTTGTACCAACTGTTAGAACGACTTAAAAAACAATTTCCAACGATTTTGTTTGAGTCTTGTGCGAGTGGCGGTAATCGCTTTGATTTGGGTATGCTTTACTATATGCCTCAAATCTGGACCAGTGATAACACCGATGGTTATGAACGATTAAAAATTCAAATGGGCACTGCTCTGGCATACCCGTTATCAGCAATATCAAATCATGTCAGTGGGGATGTCTCCCACCAAGTGATTCGTCACACCCCACTTGAAACACGGTTTAACGTCGCCAGTTTTGGTTTGCTCGGCTATGAACTGGATTTAAGCGCCCGACCATCATTTGATAAAAAAACAATCATCCCCCAAATTGCGTTTTATAAAAAACATCGATTATTGTTTCAATATGGACGTTACTACAATCTATCGCTTGATGACAATGATGTACGTTGGTTGGTGGTTAGTCCAGACAAAAACACGGCCATTCTTGGTTTGTTCCAAGGCTTGAACACCCCAAACCCAGGGTATCAAACCATTCACATAAAAGGACTTGATGAAACAAAAACATACCGTATTACGCAACGCAATCAACATGAAAACTTACGACGATTTGGCGATTTAATCAAACACGCATTACCGATTAAAATGAATGCACATGGCACATGGTTTAATGCGCTTGCCAATCGCTATTTACTTCAAGTTGAACCGTTTGAAACGATTCAAAAAGGCAACACACTGATGGCTCATGGACTCACGTACAGTTACCGCTTCACAGGTAGCGGGCATCATGAATCGATGCGCATTTTACCTGATTTTAGTTCACGCATGCTCGTGATAGAGGAGATTAATTATGGAAATTGCTAAGAAACAAAAGTTTATTTTCGCATTCGGTGGCTTAGGAAAAGACGCCATGTTTGCAATGAGTACCGTAATGGCATTTTATTTTATTGATTTAATCGGTGTATCACCATTATTCATCGGAACCATGATGATGGTGGTTCGTGTTTGGGATGCTATCAATGACCCAATTATGGGTGGTATCATCGAAAACACGAACACACGAATGGGTAAATTTAGACCGTGGATTTTAATTGGGTCATTTTTAAACGCAATTGTTTTAATTTTTATCTTTTTAAATCCAAACTTACCCGCAGATTCTTTAAGACTTTATGCCTACATCACCATTTTCTATACACTATGGGGCATGACCTACACCTTAATGGATATCCCGTTTTGGAGTATGATACCAGCACTTTCACAATCACAAAAAGAACGTGAAAGCATCACTGTATTAACCCGTTTATTCACCAGTATTGGCTTTTTCATTATCTCTGCAGGTTATTTACAAATTGCACAATTGCTTGGTGGTGGTGAAACTGTCACAGCACAAATCCGTGGATTTTTCTTTCTTGCACTGATTGTCTCATTGGTCTTTTTCTTCAGTGAGTTATGGCTATCTTTAAGTGTTAAAGAACGCATTGTGCCGAAAAACGAAAACCGAGTAACATTAAAGAAAATGTTAGAATTATTACGTAAGAACGATCAATTACTTGTTGTTATGGTTGTGGTATTAATCGCTAACTTTGTGTTGTATATCACCAGTGGTATGGCAATCTATTACATTATTTATGATGTTGGACAACCTGAACTGTTCATCATATTTATCGGTATCGGTGGCGTCTTGCAAGTGATTGGGTCACTGACATTCCCACTCTTTAAGCGACGCTTTACAAGAAAACAAATATTTAATGCATCCGTTGTTTTGCAAATGCTTGGATTTATCAGTCTATTTATTAATGCATTTGTATTGGATAACTTCTTATTATTACTGTTTACTTTTGGTGGTTTTATCTTTATCGGACAAGGCTTACAAATGGTATTACAAACAGTATTGATTTCTGATACGGTTGAGTACGGAGAATACCTGCTTAATGAACGTGCAGAAGCACTGGCTTTTAGTGTACAAACATTCATAGTCAAACTCGCAATGGGACTCAGTTTGGGTGTTATCGGACTGGGACTTGAATTGTTCCAGTTTGTGCCAGCCATCGGTGAGGTTCGTCAGCCACAAACCGCAGTCACACTGGTTGGAATGCGTGTCTTGATGTTTATTTTACCAATCATTGGACTATTCATATCACTGTATATTTTTAATAAAAAACATACCCTCGATGAAAATAAATACAGTGCAATTGTGAAGATATTAAAGGAGCGTGGAGCTTATGAAGAAGACGCCCTTAAACTTTAATTGGCAATTTATTAAAGAACACAATCCAAGCCATATCACCCAAGAAGTACAGGGTGATATGGTAAACATTCCACATATGATTCAAGACATACCGATGCATTACTTTGACGATCAAATGTATCAGATGGTGAGCACTTATCAAAAAGTATTTGATTATGATTTGGCCTCATCTAATCGTCTATTTTTGGATGCTGAAGGCATCATGCATCAATCAACTGTGTATTTAAACGGAAAACAATTAAAGCATCATGTTGGTGGATACACTGCCTTTAAAACAGAACTCACAGAAGCATTAGTCCATGGACAAAACAACTTGACCATCGTTGTCGATAGCCAGGAAAATAAAGACCACCCACCGTTTGGTAATGTTGTGGACTATTTAACTTACGGTGGTATCGTCAGAGAGATAACATTAATTGAAACCGGACCTGTCGCATTAAATCATATGTTGGTCGATGGCACAAAAAATACAATGAATGTACGCATTGACTTAGATGACTTAACCGCACAGGAAAAAGATGTGCGACTTGAACTCATGGATAATGACAAAGTCTTAAATACTTGGACACAAAAAACGACATCGAACACCATCACGTTTAAAGAATCAATTGATGTTCAATTGTGGACCATAGATTCACCAAAACTATACACTGTATCTCTTTACATTAATCATGTATTGTTAGAAACAATACGCACTGGTTTTCGTACCATTAAAGTCGATAAAGATCATTTCTACCTAAACGATGAACCTGTATTTTTACGCGGTCTAAATCGGCATCAATGTTATCCGTATGTCGGTTATGCGATGCCTAAATCTGCACAAGAACTAGACGCAGACATACTAAAAAACCAACTCGGTGTAATCATGGTTCGAAGCTCACATTATCCACCAAGCAAACATTTTTTAAATCGCTGTGATGAACTTGGGTTGTTGGTATTTACTGAACTGCCTGGGTGGCAACACATCGGCGATGACCACTGGAAAAAACATGCATTTTATATGCTTGAGGCATTAATCAAACACGATTACAATCATCCAAGCATTGTCATGATTGGCACCCGCATCAACGAGTCAAAAGACGACAATGCATTTTACACCGCCACCCAAAATCTTACCAAATCGATTGATACAACCCGACCAACCGGTGGCGTACGTTTCATCGCAAAAAGCGAATTATTAGAAGATGTTTATACCGTAAATGATTTTGTTCATCGTGGCGATAATCGTGGCGTTAGCTTAAAACACACAATGACCGATAAAAACCATCCTTATTTGATTACCGAGTTTAATGGTCACATGTTTCCAACGAAATCGTTTGATGATGAAAGCAAACGAATTTCGCATACAAAAAGACATTTTAGAGTACTCAATGATGCATATCAACAACAAGGCATTATGGGTGCTTTAGGATGGTGTATGCACGATTATAACACCCACAAAGATTTTGGCAGTAATGACCGAATTTGTTATCACGGTGTACTCGATATGAACCGCAATGATAAATATGCAGCCAGTGTGTACGCCTCACAACAAGAAGCACCATACTTAGCAGTGCTTTCAATGATGCATATCGGCGAAATGCCTGGTGGCGAACTCAAAGAAGTGATTGTCGCAACCAATTGCGACTATCTAAAACTTTATAAAAACGATGTGTTAATCGCGACCTATCACGAAAAATCCACTGAATATCCAGCACTCCCTTACCCACCATTCATCATCACTGATTTTATTGGTAATCAAATTGAAACCAATGAACCGTTTTCTAAAAAGGATGCCAAACGGGTAAAACACATTTTGTTAAAAATGCTAGCAAACGGGTTAAAAATGTCTGTCATCATGAAGTTGCAACTTGGCTATCTTATGATAAAATATAAGTTAAACTATGAGGACGCTGTGCGCCTTTATACCACATATGTTGGCGGCTGGGGAGAAACCAAAAAAACCTATAAATTTGAAGGATATATCAATGATCGTTGTGTAAAAACGGTTTACAAAGGCCATGATGATCATTACAGTATCAGTCTAAAAGCCGATCGTGATTTACTTGAAATCGATACGACTTATGAGGTTATGAGACTTACAGTGTCACTGAACAATCAGTTACAAGAACGTGCCTTTTATAGCAATGCAGTATTCACCATCAAAACCACGGGCAATCTTACTGTCATTGGACCTAAAGAACGCAGTATGCAAGGTGGCATTCAAAGTTTTTGGGTGCGCGCCAATACCATCGGTGAAGGCACCGTTCAAGTCAGTACAAATGATTACGGATCACAAAGTATCACTTTAGAAACTGTTCAAATTTAACCGGTAGTTTAAAGGAGACATCGTTTGTGGGAACACTAATTAATGCACTCGCAATTATTGTGGCAACCTTATTAGGCATCATTTTAAAAAAAAGGTTGTCTGAAACCATTCAACAAGCCATCATGTTCGTACTTGGACTGGCTTTACTTGCACTGTCAATGGGGTGGTTTTTAAGCGACTTTATCGTCATTAACAACGATACCATGCGCACCCAATACGATTTATTAATCATCGTTTCACTGGTATTGGGTATTGCGATTGGTGAAATCATCGACATTGACGGGATTGTCAGCCGATTTGCTGAAGGCATAGAAAATAAATATCAATTACCACCGCTAGCCAAGGGTTTTATCGCAGGAACACTCATTTTTTGTGTCGGTGCAATGGCTATTTTAGGCGCCTTACAAGAAGGTATTACTGGTGATTACACCATTTTAGTGTTAAAAAGTGCACTGGACTTTGTGACAGCGATGGTGTTGGCAAGCATCTTGGGACTTGGGGTGGCTTTTGCGGCAATTAGTGTATTATTGTATCAAGGTAGTATTACAATTTTAGCAACATATGCCGCTCAATTTTTAACGGACCCAATGATTACTAGTATGGGTTTAATCGGCAGCATCTTGCTTATGGCCATTGCCTTTAATTTCATGAAAATAACAAGGGTTAAGGTCGCCAATATGCTACCAGCATTAATTGTTCCGATCGTTTATTTTTTAATTGCATCACTTTTTTAAACACAGGGATAACCCAATGTAAAGTGTATTATTTCGGTATATAAAAATAATACACTTTTTTATTTGTAATTTTTATACTTATTTATAAATGGCTTAAGTAAGGGCTTACAAGGACAACTACCAAAAGTGATGAAAAATCTGTGTTGTAAAAAACTAAACACAACCTTATAATATACGCAAAAGGTCTAAATTAAATGAAAGTGAGGATAAGTGATAATTATCAAGAATCAGTAACAAGCGTTTTCATCATGAATAGTACTCGAAGGTTTAAAAGTAGTGTTATTTTTTTTAAACAAATATGAACTAGGAGGACAAAATGCCATTACAAGAGATTCTAGAAAAGTACCCGAAGACCGGAGATCATTTAATTGAAGTTTTGCTAGAGTATCAAAACACAAAAATGAATCATTATTTAACAGAAGAAGAACTAAAACAAATTGCTAAATATCTTAATGTGACTGAAAGCCGTGTTTCAAGTGTGGTCTCGTTTTACACATTCTTTTCATTAGAACCAAAAGGTCAACACGTGATTCAAATATGTCATGATGTACCTTGTTATGTAAACGACCAACCATCACTTGTCAAAACCATTAAAAATTTATTGAGTATTGATGTTGGTCAAACAACGGAAGACAAATTGTTTACTCTCGAATACACGAGCTGTTTAGGTGCGTGTGATAAAGCACCTGCGATGCGCATTGGAGAGAAAACATTTACCGATTTAACACCGAACAAAGTCAAAGCAATTATTTCAGAGTATAGGGGGAAACGCCATGCTTGAGAAAAAACTATTGACTAAGCGTGTGGGCATCGTAAATCCGTTATCGATTGATGATTACATCAAACAAGATGGGTATAAACAATTCAAAAAAGCACTGAAAATGGAACGTATTAGTATTATCGAAGAAGTTGAAAAATCAAAATTAAGAGGCCGTGCAGGCGCTGGTTTTCCAGCCGCAATCAAAATGATGGCTTTTGCAAAAGAAGAAGCCGAACATAAATACATGATTTGTAATGCGGATGAAGGCGAACCAGGCAACTTTAAAGATCGTTATCTCATGGAAAATGATCCACACTCAGTATTAGAAGGTATGCTAATTACAGCTTACGCTACACGTGCGACTAAAGCATATATCTACATTCGCGGTGAGTATAATAAAGCCTTAAGCATCATGAAATGGGCCGTCGATGAAGCCAAAGAAAAAGGATTTATTGGGAAAAATATACTTGGCTCAGATTACGATTTTGATATGGAAGTTAGAAGTGGTGCTGGTGCGTATGTTGTTGGTGAAGAATTCGCCTTAATTGAGTCTATTGAAGGTAAATCAGGACGTACACGCGTAAAACCACCATTCCCAACTGAAAAAGGATTGTTTGGATACCCAACATTAATCAACAACGTCGAAACATTCTGTAATTATCCAGTGATTATTGAAATCGGTGGGAAAGCATTTGCCAAAATTGGTACTGCCAGTTCAACAGGCACAAAACTCATCAGTTTATCAGGCAATGTAAATCAAAAAGGCGTCTATGAAATTCCGTTTGGTGTCACCATTCGCGAAGTCATAGAAACACTAGGTAAAGGTGTTCCTGAAAACCGTAAAATCAAAATGATTCAACTTGGTGGCGCGTGCGGACCAATTATTCCTGAGTACATGCTTGACATGAAAATTGATTTTGATCGATTTGAAGATTTTGAATCAAAAACTGGTGCTGGTGCAATCATCGTCATGGATGAACGCGTTGACGTTTTCGAAGTGTTACACCGTATCGTAAATTTCTTTGGCCATGAATCATGTGGTCGTTGCACCCCTTGTCGTGAGGGTCATCCTCAACTTGAAATTTTAGTCAAACGATTCTTAAATCATGAAGCAACAAGCAAAGACTTACTCTCGTTAGAATCACTTGCAAGAGTAATGCATCAAACATCTTTATGCGGTTTAGGGCAATCCTCACCGATATCAATCATCTCAACACTTGGATACTTCCGTGATGAGTATCATGACCGCATTGAATTTGTAGGAAAGGTGTAGATGAATATGATTAACATTAAAATTAATAATAATGACTATCAAGTTAAGCCAGGATTAACGATTTTAGAAGCCGCCCAAGAACATGGCATAAAAATTCCAACATTGTGTCATTATCCTGACTTAAAAATAAACTCAGATTGCCGTATTTGTTCAATCGAAGTTAAAGGTAAAAAGAACTTGCTCACAGCATGTTCAACACCTGTGGTTGAAGGCATGGAAATTAAAACCCATTCAACCAAAGTGCTAAATGCACGTAAAACCATTACAGAGCTTATTCTTACGAATCATGAAACAAATTGTACACAGTGTGCAAGAAACATGAACTGTGAGCTACAATCATTATCCAATCAGTTAGGTATCGACGAAAACCGTTTTGAATACCGTCTGGTATCTCAACCAAAAGACACCTTTAACCCATCGATTACTAGAAACCCTGATTTATGTATTAAGTGCGGTCGCTGTATTGATGTGTGTAAGGACGTTCAAGATTTAACAGTACTCGAAAACTTTGGTCGCTCTCATGAAGTTCTTGTTGTACCAAAATACGGTAAATATTTATCCGATGAAGATTGTACATTATGTGGGCAATGTTCATCAGTTTGTCCAGTCGCTGCCATAACTGAAAACGATGAGACTGAAAAAGTTTGGACAGCACTCAACGATGAAAGCAAACATGTTATCGTTCAAGTGGCGCCATCTGTACGCGTTTCAATGGGTGAAGAATTTGGCGCAGAAGCAGGACAAGCATGGACAGGTCAAATAGTTACTGCACTACGTTATCTCGGATTTGATCAAGTGTTTGATACAGACTTTACAGCCGATTTAACAATTTTAGAAGAAGGCAATGAGTTGTTACACCGTGTACATAATGGTGGCACATTACCAATGATGACCTCATGTTGTCCAGGTTGGGTTAACTTCATGGAAATCGAGTACCCAGAAATGCTTGATCACCTGTCAACTTCTAAATCACCACAACAAATGTTTGGGGCCATTGCAAAAACTTATTATGCCCAGTTAAAAGGTCTCGACCCTAAAGATATTTATGTTGTCTCTGTCATGCCATGTACTGCAAAAAAATATGAAGCAAAACGTGAAGAGATGCAGTCAAATGAAGGTATCTTTGATGTTGATGTCGTCTTAACAGCACGTGAACTCGGTAAAATGGTACGTCAAATGGGCATTGACTTCTTAACACTCGAAGAACAAGAATTTGACAATCCATTTGGTATCACGACTGGTGCCGCAGCAATCTTTGGTGCAACCGGTGGTGTTATGGAAGCCGCATTAAGAACAGTTTATGAAGTTGTTAACGAAAAACCTTTAGAAGATCTTAACTTCAAAAGTGTTCGTGGTATGGAAGGCATTAAAGAAGCTGAAGTTGAACTTAAAGGTCTAGGCAAAGTTAAAGTTGCCGTTGCACACACACTGAAAAATGCACGTAAAGTCGTAGAACAGATGAAAGCTGGAGAATCACCGTATGCATTCATCGAAATTATGGCATGCCCTGGTGGCTGTATTGGTGGCGGTGGCCAACCATATAACACCACCAATGCAAAACGTGAAAAGCGTATTGAAGCAACTTACAACGTTGATGAAGCCATGATCCTTAGAAAATCACATGAGAACCCTTATGTTCATAAGCTTTACGAAGACTTTTTAGTAAAACCACTCGGTGAAAAATCACATCAATATCTACACACACACTATAAAGCCAGAAACTAAGTGCTTTATCCAACTTGAAAAAGTACACTTCGGTGTACTTTTTTGCATTTTATAGGACAAAATTAGTATTTAAACGCAAATCATTTGCATTTAGTTTAAAACCAAGTATACTGTGGTTATGACTTTTTTACACGGAGGATAAAACGATGAAAAAAATAATAACAATAAGATCTATTTTACTGATAGCTTTAACCCTTGTTGCCTGCACAGGCACATCCAAAGAAAATGAAAAACCAGTCGTAATGACCACATTATTTCCACAGTATGATTTTGCAAGGCAAATTGCTGGTGATCTCATTGAACTGGAGTTTATATTGCCAGCAGGCACCGATGCACATACCTTTGAACCCAGCCCAAGAACAGTCGCACGTATTATCTCTGCAGATCTTTTGATTTATACCGGTGACGACATGGAACCATGGGTAAGTACACTTATCCAGTCATCACGTAGCGACACATTAAAACTACTGGATTTAAGCAAAAATGTTAACTTAATTGATGGTCATCACGATCACCA
>SKFU01000014.1 GCA_007117835.1 Candidatus Izemoplasma sp.
GTCGTTTTAAGCGTGATTGCCGGTATCAGTGTTTTCAGCATCGGTAATCTTGTTGAAAACACCCGTGTACGTGCTGATCAAGCCACTGTGTTAGGATTAAATCAAGCCACACATTATTATCGTATCACAAACCCAAACACACTGGATTATTTTGTCAACGACTTAAGCAATTCTGAGCGTATCAGTCATCTTAAAAGTCAAGGGTTTTTAACCCAACAAGTCCGTGCACAACACCCGGATACTGTCTATGTTTTTGATCAAGAAAACACGGTTTGGTGTCGTATATCTTGTACGATAATTACTGGTAATATTGATTTTACAAGTCCAGATTTTTCCGTCAGTGATTTCGTATCGAAAAGTGGTACTGAAGATTATTTTAGTGTTGAAGGTAACCAATTAGTCGCAACGCCACCGGCCGGTAGTGATGATATTTTGTTTTTTGAGAATCCAAGAAGTGATTATACCATTACGGTAGATTTTGCTATTGAAGAAAGAATCTCAGGCAATAATCGTGGGGGACTTGGTGTGCTTTTTGAAACCGTCTTAAACAATAATGACCCGAGTCGAGATACTGGCTACATCCTTCAAGTTGATCGTCATTTTTCTCAAATATTGATTCGTCGCCGAAACAATGGTGGTGAAACCCACACATATCCAATTCGTTATGATGTTGTGTTTGATCATGACAATGTATCTTATATCCAACGCATGGATAACACCTACGATTCGACGTATCGCGATCATTCTTGGTGGGAAGAACCGCATCAATTAATATTAAATGTGCGTACTGTCGGTCCCGATAAAGTGTTAACTGTATCTATTGATGGTACCCAAGTCTTTACCTGGACCATCGACAACCCAATTACCCCAGAAAATGCATCACTTAATTATACGGGGTTAAGGGCTTGGTGGAGTGTGCCTGTGCGTTTTAGCGGCCTCAGTATCACCGATTAAAACATGATACCGTGCAAAAATAAAATGGAGATATTCAGTATATTGAGTTAAAAAATAATCGAAAAATTTCGCGTTTTAATGTGAAAACGGGTTCGTGTGATGTACAATATTACACTCAAGCAGTTTAAATCTTAAATAAAATATTCAATGCCAAATCACTTTAGAGTCTAACCGACATTGATAAAGTGATTTTGTTTATAACAAATCCTATTAAAAATGTCATTAGTGTCACATCAAAAAAAACTGTAAAAACTTTTTTAAATGGCGATTTTAGTGTATAATTATAGACAACATACCGAACGGGGGAATCCTTTGTGTTTGCGAATTTTAAAAACAGTAATTTAGCATATTTTATCTATACCCTATTGGTCGCAGCTTTGGGCATTGGCAGCTTAGTATTTTTCTGGTTTATGGTGACCGGCTTTAACGTCGGTGTTTATAGTGAAAATACTTTGGTTGGTAGTGTTTATATTGGTGGCTTAACTGAAGAAGAAGCGATAGAGAAAGTAAATGACCGCGTTAACCAGTGGCTTGCGAGTGATCGGGTTTTATTCCAAATTGGTTACCAAGGCTACTATTATACTTTTGATCGTGATTTATTGGTTTTTGATATTCAACGTTCCTTTTCTGACATTCGAGATGGGACAATGAATTCTCTAATTGTAACCTATCGGGGTGACAATCGAAATCTTGTTAAAAATGAAATTTTGAATGCAACATTCATGCATGATTTTAATGCCAATACGTTTTATTTAGACAATGCCATTGACGCAGTACTCGTCGCGGCCTCACAAATGAAAACATTTTCCCGTCAAGAACTGCATAGTTACTTTGTTAATGCACCAGCACATCGAACAACGCTCAATGAAATCAATTATATTGTACCACCGACAGTGACCAATCACGCTGCGTTTTACGACCGATTGCTCAGTGTTTATCCTGAGGGTGTTATAACCATCGAACCATTTGAACTTTATTCAGTTCTGAGTGTGTTTGAAAACACCGACATCTCTTCTTCAGAGTTGAGTGTGTTTGCCGGTGCACTTTTATCGCTGATTACGCCGACGCATTTTAATATTTTTGAACGTTCGTTTAACTCAGCCGTTGATTTACAACGGTACACCATGGAAAGTTACCCTTATTATGGTAAAAATGTGCGTGTTAATGCATTAACAACACCCCCGATTGATTTTAGTTTTGAAAACAATAAAAACTTAACTTATTTCATCGAATTTGATACGATAACCAATAATCGACTTACCATGCGACTGATTGGCTTTGAGTATGTCAACCGCATCACCGTAGAAACATTCGTTGTTCCGATTCCTTACGACACCGAGACAACGACAAAAATAGAAGAAGTACAACCAGGCCAAGATGGTCGTATCGTGACTGTTCATCGCAAGATTTATGATATTGCTGGCAACTTAATTTTTGATTCAGACATTATATTTGAGTTTTATCCAGCCGACAAAGCGGTTGTTTATGTTGGTGAATAAAGGAGTGATTCCTCATGGCTAAATCCACACCCCGACGTCTAGGCGATGTACTTGTTAATGCAAATGTCGTGACCGAAGAAGAAATCAATGAAGCCTTAAGACGTCGTGAACGCGGCGAAAAAATTGGTGAAGCATTGGTTCGTTTTGGGTATTGTACCGACTCACAAATTGTCGATGCGCTCAGTGATACACTGGGGATTAAGCGCATCAATTTAAGTATGGTTTACATTGATGAAAAAGTATTAAAATTACTCGATGAAGACTTTGTCACCCAAGCCAAAATCATGCCTGTAAACTTACAAGGCAGACGTTTAGTTATCGCCACAAATGATCCATTGGATTTTCCAAACCTAGAAAATGTCCGACTTAAAACCGGGTTAAACGTTGAAACTGTGATTGCCACACGCAATGATATTGACACAGCAATAGCCCGTTACTACGGTTTTAACAAAACCTTAAAATCACTTGGCATTACCGTTGAAAAAGAGAAAAAAGACACCGAAAAGTTTTTTGATGAACTCGGTAAAAAAGCCGATAATGATGCCTCTGAATCACCGGTTATTCAACTGGTGAACCAAATTTTACTGACCGCGATTAAAGCAGAAGCCAGTGATATTCACATCGACCCAACCGACATCGAGTTTAAAATTCGTTACCGTGTTGATGGTGTTTTATCGACAGAACGTACTTTACCTAAAGTGATTTTACCCAAACTCATAAGCCGAATAAAAGTTATGTCTCACATGGATATCACTGACTCAAGAAC
>SKFU01000034.1 GCA_007117835.1 Candidatus Izemoplasma sp.
ACAACGTAAAAAAGACCACAATGAAGTGGTCAATTATACCGTCATTAAATCTTTTTCTTTCGCAAGTACCGATTGATTAATTTTTTCAATATATTCATCGGTTAGTGTTTGAACATCTTCTTGATATCCTTTAGAATCATCTTCACTAATATCACTTGCTTTTTCTTGCTTTTTAATGGCATCATTGGCATCGCGTCTTACGTTACGAATAGCCACCTTTGAATCTTCGCCAGTCTTTTTGACTTGTTTGACAAGATCTTTACGTCGTTCTTCAGTTAACGGCGGAATAACGATACGAATTTGGTCCCCTTCGTTTTGTGGGGTTACACCCAAATTCGCTGCTAATATCGCTTTTTCGATGTCTTTGACAATAGAACGATCGTATGGCTTAATCAGCAACTGACTCGGTTCAGGTACAGCGATATTTCCTACTTGATTAATGGGAGATAAAGCCCCATAATAATCGACTCTTACTGGGTCAAGCATTTGGGGGTTTGCACGCCCTGTGCGTACCTTAGATAATTCTCGATTCAAAGCGTCTAGTGTGTTTTGCATTTTTTCTTCAGTTTCTAATAAAATTTCGTCAGCCATTTTTTTCCCTCCTATCGAATTATTGTGCCTATATTTTCTCCCAATGCAGCACGTTTAATATTGCCTTTAATGTTCATATCGAACACGACAATTTCAATTTGATTGTCTTTGCAAAGTGCCGCAGCGGTTGAATCCATAACTTCTAAACCATTTTCTAGTATATCACTATGGGTTAACTCCGTAAATCGCTTAGCATCATCATGCTTATTCGGGTCTTTATCATACACCCCGTCAATGCCGTTCTTAGCCATCAAAATAGTTTTTGCACCGATTTCAGCTGCCCTTAAGGCACTTGTTGTATCGGTACTAAAATATGGGTTCCCTGTGCCGCCACCAAAAATCACAATCATGCCTTTTTCTAAGTTACTAATGGCTTTACGGCGTATATAAGGTTCTGCGACTTGTGGGATGTTCAAGCTCGTCATTGTACGCGTTTCTACACCCAAAGCTTCTAATGCGTTTTGTAAAGCAAGTGCATTCATAATTGTTGCAATCATACCCATGTAATCAGCACTTGATCGCTCCATACCCATTTCACTCGCTGTTTTACCTCTCCAAATATTGCCACCGCCAACAATCACACCAATTTCAAAGCTACCCAAGTCATGAGCTTCTTTAATCTCTAGTGCAATGTCTTTTACGCGATACGGATCAATACTACGACCCGAGTCGCCACTGAGTGATTCTCCACTTAATTTTATTATTAATCGTTTTTTCATATCGCCACCCCTTTTAAAAAAATTAGGACACAAAAAAGCGTCCTAAAAAATTTATTTATTCATTTGTGCTTGAACTTCTTTTGCAAAATCTTCTTGACGTTTTTCAATACCTTCGCCAACTTCAAGACGCACAAAGGTCACGATTTTAGCATTCGCTTCTTTCGTATACTGTTCAACAGTGATGTCAGGATTTTTAACAAATGGTTGGTTTACTAAGCAAATGTCTTTTAAATACTTATTCAAACGTCCAATCACCATTTTATCCACGATGTTCTCTGGTTTTCCTTCGTTTAATGCTTCGTTACGTAAAACTTCGCGTTCATGATTAATTTCATCTTCACTAATTTGGCTTTGTTCTAAGAAACGCGGATTATTTGCAGCAACATGCATTGCAATATCTTTAGCAATACCTACGTCACCACCTTGAATTACGCTCAATGTAACAATTTTACCACCCATGTGGATGTATGGTCCAAATATCATCTCAGGTTTTTTAGGTACAATATAGACACGTCTCAAACTTAGTTTTTCACCAATTTTTGCCGTGGCATCAACAACCACATCTTCAATCGTTTTACCATCGATTTGAACTTGTAGTGCCGTTTCTAAGTTGGTCGCATCAGATGCTAAAATTGCTTCACCAATCGTGTGTAACAATGATAAAAACTGTTCATTTTTCGCAACGAAATCCGTTTCTGAGTTCAGTTCATAAATCACTGCTTTATCGTCATTGACTACAACACTACATAAACCTTCTGCAGCGATGCGATCAGCCTTTTTAGCGGCTTTTGCAATCCCTTTTTCTCTCAAATAATCAATCGCATTGTCAATGTTTCCATCAACAGCTTCTAATGCATTTTTACAATCGAGCATACCTGCGCCCGTCTTTTGTCTTAATTGTTTTACCATTGCTGCTGTAATAGCCATGTCTTACGCCTCCGTTTTTTTAGGTCACACATATTGTATCATAGATACAACGTGAACTGAATAGGTAATCTAATTGTTTCAAAAAAGAGGGCTAAAAAGCCCTCTAATTATGATAATAAAGCGTCAATAAGTTCAGCTTTTTTAAGTTTCGAATATCCTGTTAAACCTTTTTCTTTAGCCATAGTTCTTAACTCAACGACAGTTTTAGACTCTAACGCATCTTGATCGAGTGAAGGTTTAGCTTGTGGTTTAACTTCTTTTTTCGGTTCTGTTTTCACTGCTTTAACAGCTTCAACTTTTTCTGGTTGTGGCTTTGGTGCAACTGGTTTTGGTTCTGGTTTTGGTTCTGGTTTTGGTTCTGGTTTTGGTTCTGGTTTTGGTGCAACTGGTTTAACTTCTTTCTTTGGTGCTTCTTGTCTTTGTGGTCTTGCTTGTTGAGCAGGTCTTGGTCTTTGTGGTCTTGCTTGTTGGGCTGGTTTTTCAGTGACTGGTTCAACAACTTTTTTATCGGTTGGTTCAGTAGCGCCTTGCTCAATGCCACCGCCACCTTCTATAAGTGCTTCTGCCATTTTTCCAACAATTAGTTTGATTGAGCGAATCGCATCGTCATTTGCTGGAATAATGAAATCGAGTTCATCTGGGTCGCAGTTGGTATCAACCATCCCAAATACAGGAATTTTTAATTTTTTTGCTTCTCTAATGGCGTTAATTTCTTTCCTTGGATCAACAATGAATACTGCATCAGGCAATGTACGCATTTCTTGAATCCCGCCTAAAAATGTTTCTAAGCGTTCAAGTTCTTTACGTAAGCCGATGACTTCTTTTTTGGGGAGTCTTTGAAATGTTCCATCTTTTTCCATTTGACGGATGTCATGTAAACGTCGAATACTTTTACGAATCGTTTTAAAGTTGGTGAGTGTTCCCCCGAGCCAACGTTTAGATACATAAAATTGTCCGGCGCGTGTTGCCTCGTCAACAATCACGTCTTGTGCTTGTTTTTTGGTGCCAACAAACAATACTTTTCCGCCTTCTTTACCAATGTCTAGAAAACGTTTGTAGGCATCTTCGATATATCCTACGGTTTGTTGTAAATCAATAATGTGAATACCGTGGCGTGAAGTATAGATATATTTATCCATCTTCGGATTCCAACGGCGTGTTTGATGTCCAAAATGTACACCAGATTCAAGCAATTGTTTCATTTGAATAACTGCCATGTTTGTTCCTCCTATTTTTGATTTTTTTTACCCGCCACAACGGTCAACACGTTTTCTCACCACATTACTTGTGGCTCTAGAGAAAATCGCTCGTTTGTGTGTGTATTTTTACGGCATTAAGTAGTATAACAAAAAAACACTTAATTGGCAAGTGTTTTTATTGGTTTTTCTTCAGCGGAATGCATGTTTTTTCGATGCTTTCCATCTGTTGGCTAACAACCCGATACAGCGGTTCATATAGCCATAGTATTGTAAGAAAATTGCTGGTTGCCATGATGAGTTCAAATGGGATGTCTGCCAGTAAATATGGCCAAAAGTGATTCATTCCAAGCTGGATCATCACAAACGGAATATATACCCATCCATATACAAACCCCATAAAAAGTCCAAAAAAAGCTAAGGTGTTTGCATTTTTTGTTTGTTTTAAAAGGGTGTGATAAACAACAGGTATCAAAGTCCACCCGATAAACATTGGGACCATGTAAAACGGGTTTAAAGTCCCCATGTATATGTTGTCTAAAAGTACATAAACAATAATCATAACAATACTTTCTTTAAAGGTGAACACACTGACAAATAAGACGATTAAAAGCGTCGTAAATTGCACGTTTGGTATAAACATCAACAATTGCTCTTGCACAAAAATAATGGTCACGCTCATGGCCAAAAGTATGAGTCGTCTTAATGTCATATGGTCACCCCCTAGTTAGGTTTTTGAACGGTAAATTGAATAATATCTTTGTCTTTAATACGCACACTATCTACCCCTAAATGTGAGTGTTCACCATTTACAGTTAAATGTAAAAATGTGGTATTCCAATCGGTATGCACATCGTCAATACTCAAAATAACGCGACCCCAATGTTGTGCATCACAGGATGCATCGGGGCGGTAAAGCGCATTCGCGCAGATGAGATTATAGTGTTGGTTTAAAATATCAAATAGTGAGTCACCTTCATTAAAGGCATGGTGGTCGTTCACAACAATGTTTGCTGAAACATCAATGACCTGAATCGTAATCGTTCCAGCACTTTGGTTATTTGGTCGATTTATCATCCAAAAGGCAAATGTTATAAGCACTAAAATCGCTATCGATAAGGTCATCTTTTTCATATTATATTACTCCAAAATCATTGTATATGGATTAACCGGTTGCATACCTTGGTTAAGAAATGCCTGCATCATAACCAGCGCTAAAAAACTTTGTGGTGTGGAAAATAGTAACTCTGTGTTTTCGTCTTCTAGCTGGTAATAAAAAGTCCCGTTGTCAGCTTGATAGTCTATTAAAGTACTCATTAACTCGATGTTTTCCGGATTAACGCCTTGGCTTAATAAACCCAAAATATTCATAGAAAAACTTGCGGCGTTGTCTCCATAACTGTTGTTAAAGGCTTCAGTTTGAATGCGTTCAATAATTGTCTGTGTAATCGCTAAAGGCTGATTATAAGCGTTAAGTGTCATTAAAACCATACTGAGTGTATCTAGGTCAATAGTGTCTACATCAAGTGTTTCTATTAAGTTCAAGTATTCTGTTTGAAAAGAAGCATAATCTTCTGTTTTTCTAGCATTTAATGCCAATGCCATTAAACTCATGGTGAATAAATGATGATCCAAGCCCTGATTATAAATCGCTTCAGTGACTGCATCAACATCATGACCTAACAATGCAAGCATAAACACTTGTTTGATTTGATTTGATAAGCCTTCTGCGGGTTCTTGTGATACCTCTAAATCAAGTGGAATGTTTAAGATATCAAGTGCCATTAACACCTGGTAATCTAAAGTATCTATGGATTGCAAAAGATAATAATCAAGGGTTAACTGAATGGCTTCATACAATGCTTTTGCCTGTTGATCCCACCACACCAGTTCAAACGAAAAAACATCGCCGTCTTGATAATTAATCGTACCAATGCCCTCTGGCATCATTGCATCATTTTTTTGCATCGAAATAAACTGACCATATTGCGGTATTAGTGTTTCAATGCTATTGACGAACACGCCCCATTCTGAGGTTGAGTAATCAACATCAAACGTGTTAGTTAATAAATTAAATGCACTTAAATCATCTGCGTCTTTGTAAGCGACTGTTTTAATGATTCTTGTGTCCTCCGTAATAATTTCAAAGATTACAGTGCCGTCGTATAGTGCGGATTGTACTGATTCAAGTTTGGTATTAAGCGCATCGATTGATGCGTGCATTTCAGTGAGACTTGTCCCCATTGTTAAGACTGTTTCTTTAAGTATTGCAAGTTCTTGTTGCTGTGTGTCTAAAGCGTCGTTGACTGCCTCAGAATTGTTATCAGTATTTGTACATGCAGTTAAAATTAAAACCATGACAAACACCAGTGAGAATAGTTTTTTCATCATTGCCTCCTTCTGTAATGTTTTTGCAAATAAAAAAACCATCCTCCTGGACGGTATACGGTTATCTTTAAACGAAATAATGCTTAAAAATAATCGTCACTACTCTTTCCCAGGAGCGTTAACTTAGAAATAAGGTAGGTCTACCGGCTTATCTTCATTCTACTATGCACCTTCCCGCTCATGATCCGCAGTGGTTATTTGCATTTCGTCTGAATTACGGTTGCTGGGACAGCTTGGGATTCTCACCCAATTCCCTGTTATGTATTAATACACCTTAATCCTATGATATAAGTGTAATTTTTTTGCCATTAAAAGTCAAGCGTTATTGACCCTTATGGTATAATGGAAACAATCAGAAAGTGGGTGAATTAATGCGTCGTTTTGAAATTGCAAAAGGTTATGATTTATCCTTGAAACTACCTCAAAGAAGCACCCTTAAGAGTGCGGGCTATGATTTTGCTATTTGTGAAGATTTAATCGTTGAGCCCTTCAGTATCGCTTATGCTAAAACTGGGATTAAAGTTAAGATGTTAGATGATGAAATATTACAAATATTCCCTAGAAGTTCATTGCCGAGTAATTATGGTTTAACGATACCTAACAACGTTGGCATTATCGATGCTGATTACTATAATAACAGCGATAATGATGGTGCTATTTTTATTCAGTTGTACAACTTTACAAAAGAAGCAACCCATTTAAAATCTGGTACGCGGATAGCTCAAGGTATTTTCACACGGTATTTAACCGTTGATGACGATTGTCCAAAACAACACGACCGTCAAGGTGGTTTTGGTAGCACTGGCGCATAAAAAAGGCCTTCATATTGAAGACCTTTTTTTGCGGGTTATTTAAGTGCTTGTTCAATGAACCATAATTGCTTGTCATACTCACCGATTTGATCTTCTAACATGGCAACAGTTCCAAAATCATCAGCGTCATCCGCAACAACACGAATTGATTTTGCCAGATGTCTTAACTTTTGTAGTTCTTCTTGTACGATTTGATAGGTTTCAGAAATTTGATAATCACGATTATCTAGTTCTTCTACTGCAGTTGCTTCTAAATATGATTTTAATGATGCAAGCGGGAATGCACCCAACATTTTTAAGCGTTCTGCAACTTCATCATACGTGCCAAACAACATATCGTAAAGTTCTTCTAAATACTGATGTACTGGGAGAAATCTTTCACCCACTACATTCCAGTGTAAATTGTGAAATTTAACGTTTAGAACAGCTAAATCAGCCACGTATTGATTCATTAATTTTACTTGTTTTTCCATTAGTAAATCCTCCTTATGGTTATATTTATATTATAACATATTGAGTGAAATACTCAATCAATATACCCTAATTCTTTGATTAACTACGACGACTTGGTCGTGCTTCTCTGATGTTCTTTTTAAGCTCTTTTTCCGCTTTTAAGAAGTCAATATTTCGACGTCTATTTTCGTCTAACCTTGACTGTCTAACTTGATTGAGATGATCCATTGCTGAATCTTTGTTTAGTCCAACATGGGCTTCTTGTGCAATCACTGTAATGACATTATCTTGATGTTCTAAGGTCCCGTTAATAATAACTGTAAATAGTTGCTGGTTTTCTTTAACGAGTTTTAAATACCCTACGTCTATAGCTGAGATGAGAGGCGCATGATTTTTAAGCAAGGCAAAATCACCGTTGTTTTTAGAACTAACAACAACGTAATCTACTGTTTCATTATATAAAACACCTTGTGGGGTTGTGACGATTAAATGCATGGGTTCACCTTCTTACTTCATGCTTTCAGCTTTTTTGATAACCTCATCAATGCTACCTACTAAACGAAACGCATCCTCAGGTAAATCATCATACTGACCTTCTAAAATACCTTTAAATCCACGGATGGTTTCTTCTACAGGAACATATGATCCTTTTTGCCCTGTAAATTGTTCAGCAACATGAAAGTTTTGTGAGAGAAACAAACGCAATCTACGTGCTCTGTGAACAACTTGTTTATCATCTTCACTGAGTTCATCCATACCTAAAATTGCGATAATATCAAGTAATTCATTGTAACGTTGTATCGTTCTTTGAACTTCACGCGCAATTTGATAATGTTCTTGGCCAACAGTGTCTGGTTCAAGCGCTCTTGAGGTTGATTCAAGTGGATCGACCGCTGGGTAAATGCCTTCTTCTGATATTTTTCGACTTAAGTTTGTGGTCGCATCTAAATGGGCAAACGTTGTGGCAGGCGCAGGGTCGGTGTAATCATCGGCAGGGACATAGACTGCTTGAATTGATGTAATTGACCCTTCTTTGGTTGAGGTTATGCGCTCTTGTAGTTTTCCCATTTCAGTCGCTAAAGTCGGTTGGTACCCAACCGCAGATGGCATGCGCCCTAATAGCGCTGAAACCTCACTACCTGCTTGGGTAAAGCGGAAGATATTGTCAATAAATAATAAAACATCTTGTTTTTCTTGATCACGAAAATGCTCAGCCATAGTTAATCCAGTTAATCCTACCCGCATACGTGCTCCGGGTGGTTCATTCATTTGCCCAAATACCATTGCCGTTTTTTTAATGACACCAGATTCTGTCATTTCATGATAAAGGTCGTTGCCTTCACGGGTTCTTTCACCAACACCAGCAAAGACAGAAATACCACCGTGTTCCAGTGCTATATTGTGGATCAATTCTTGAATCAAAACTGTTTTACCTACACCAGCGCCACCAAATAAGCCGATTTTTCCACCTTTGATGTAAGGTGCGAGTAAATCCACCACTTTAATGCCTGTTTCAAGAATTTCGGTTTCAGAACTTAACTCTTCAAGTTTGGGTGCTGTGCGATGTATCGGCATACGCTTAACTTCATCATCAAGTGCTTCCTTGCCATCGATAACTTCGCCGAGTACATTAAATATTCGTCCCAGAGTTTCTTTTCCAACTGGCACACTGATTGCTTTTTGTGTATCCCTAACACGCATCCCACGTGTAACACCGTCGGTTGAGTCCATAGCGATACTACGGATAACATTATCACCCAAATGCAGTGATGTTTCTAATGTCAGTTTGATATCAACAACCCTGTTTTCATCATCCATATTATCGATAACAAGGGCATGATTAATCTCTGGTAGTGTTTCTTCAAATGCCACGTCGACAACGGGGCCCATGACTTGTAACACACGTCCATAATTCATAGTAATCCTCCTTTAGTTCACCGCGTTTGCGCCACCAATAATGTCGGTTAGTTCAATGGTGATGGCATCTTGTCTTGCGCGGTTATAATGCAATTGAAGTGTGCGAACCAAATCTTTGGCATTGTCGGTTGCACTTTTCATTGCGGTCATGCGGGCTGCATGTTCACTTGCTTTGGCTTCTAATATCATACCGTAAAGCATGTTAACAACATACATCGGCATCAAGTTTATAAGTACTGTGGATGCTGATGGTTCATAGTGATACATAATATTTAAACCCGCTTTAGGTTTTGTTTCGATGGTCGGGTTATGCTCGATTGGAACCAATATTTGATATTCTACTTTTTGATTCATGGTATTGATAAACTTATTGTAAAAAACAATAATTTGATCGACTTCGCCAGATAAGTACGCTTTGATAAATCGATCACTGAGTTCTTGAAAATCTAGAAATTGGACGTCATCACGCACTTGTATTGAATGGTCAAGCATAAGCGGATAGCCTTTACGTTTTGCAAATGAAAAGGCTTTGTAACCCAGTGCTGCAACGACAAATTCAGACTTTGCTTTATGTTGTTTCTTAACATAGGCTTCGAACGCTTTAAAAATCATTGCATTGTATGGTCCTGCAAGTCCTCGGTCACTTGAAATAATGATGTACACCGTCTTTTTTGTGTCACGTGCTTCAAGCATTGGATGGGTTAAATCAATATCGCTTGAAATAACGCGTGATATAACGTCTGATAAGTGTTCTGTTAATGGTCTAAACGCGCGAATGCTACGTTCTGCTTTTTTAAGTTTCGACGCAGAAACCATGTGCATTGCTTTTGTGATTTGTGACGTTTTTTGTGTCGCTGTGATACGGTGTTTAATTTCTCGCATTGAGCCCATTCAAACACCTCCTTAAGCAAATGATTTCTTGAATGATTCAATCAGTTGATTGATAGCTTTCGGGTCTGGCAAAGATTTAGTTTCTTTAATTGTTTTTAGTATCTCTTTGCCTTGTTCGTCTGAGTTAAATCGTTGATGTAACTCAGTTTCAAAACGGTTAATGTCTTCAACAGCTACGTCGTCTAAATACCCTTGGGTTAAAGAATATATACTAATAACTTGTTTTTCGACATCCATAACTTCATGCAATCCTTGTTTTAATATTTCGACAGTACGTTTCCCACGTTCTAGTTTTTTCTTAGTCGCATCATCTAAATCTGATCCGAATTGGGTAAACGCTTCTAACTCTCGGTAACTCGCTAAATCTAAACGCAATGTGCCCGATACTTTTTTAATCGCTTTTATTTGAGCAGCACCACCAACACGTGACACACTTAACCCGGCATTAATCGCTGGACGAACACCGGTATAAAATAGGTCGCTTTGTAAAAAGATTTGACCATCTGTGATACTAATGACGTTGGTTGGGATGTAAGCTGAAATGTCGCCTGCTTGGGTTTCAATAATCGGTAATGCTGTAATCGAGCCACCACCGAGTTCGTCATTAAGCTTTGCGGCACGCTCTAGCAAACGTGAATGCAGATAAAACACATCTCCAGGATAAGCTTCGCGTCCTGGTGGGCGTCTTAACAATAAACTGAGTTCACGATAAGCTGTCGCATGTTTTGATAAATCATCATAAATGATTAATACACTTTTACCTTGGAACATGAAATGTTCGCCAATGGTAACACCGGAATACGGTGCTAAATAAAGTAAAGGTGATGGTTCAGATGCACTCGCACTAACAATAATCGAATAATCCATCGCACCATATTTTTTAAGTGTTTCTTGGATACCGGCAACTGTCGATTCCTTTTGGCCAATGGCAACATAAATACAAATAACATCTTTGCCACGTTGATTGATGATTGTGTCAATCGCAATACTGGTTTTCCCAGTTTTGCGATCACCAATAATCAATTCTCTTTGACCACGTCCAATGGGAACTAACGCATCAAGAACTTTGATTCCTGTTTGTAACGGCTCGTCCACAGATTTACGACTCATGACGCCGGTTGCTTTGCGTTCAATCGGACGTCTTTCTTTCGTCGAAATTTTCCCGAGTCCATCGATTGCTTGTCCAAGTGGATTGATTACTCTACCAATCATTTCATCACCCACTGGTACTTCTAAAATACGACCAGTAGTTTTCACTGTGTCGCCTTCTTTAATGGCAGTCGATTCATCTAAAATAATGGCACCAACATGGTCTTTTTCTAAATTTAATGCCATCCCGTATACGTTACCCGGGAAAACCAACAATTCACCACTCATGGCACGATCAAGTCCGTGAACAAGTGCGATTCCATCACCCACGCTAATTACTGTGCCCACGTGATCTGTTTGAATTGTTATGCTGTATTTTTGAATTTGTTCTTTGATTAATGAACTGATTTCTACTGGGTTAATTTTGCTCATAATTTCACCTGCCTATTGTGCCAAACGATTTTTTAATTGATTCAATGTGTAATTAATTGTATCGTCAATTACTTTGCCGTCAAACTCAAATCTAAGTCCGCCGACAATCGAAGATTCCACATTGTTTTCAATCACCACTTGGCGATTATATTTTTTCTCGTATTCAGTTTTCAGTCT
>SKFU01000091.1 GCA_007117835.1 Candidatus Izemoplasma sp.
CATTCTTAAAACAACTCTAATACCATAACTTTAACCTCAAATTCACTAATTGCTACTAAGTATTACAACCCTTTTGTTATGCTATTAATAACAATTATTGCACCTATTTATGATACGGCTCGTTGTTTAATATTTTCATTAAACGAAATAGTTGTTCTAATAAAATCACCTGCATAAGCTGATGTGGAAATGTCATGGGTGAAAATGAAAGTTTTAAGTTTGCTTGTTGTTTGATTGTTTCTGACAACCCATGTGACCCACCAATGATGAACGTGAGTTTAGAATCTTGATACGTTCTAATGTGGTTAATTTTTTCTGCGAGAGATTCACTACTTAACATGTTTCCTTCGATACAAAGTGTGATAATGTAACTGGGTTTTAGTTTATTAAGTATGCGTTCTGTTTCAATATCTTGAATCGTTTTTATGTCAGCTTCACTCATGTTTTTAAACTCTTTTTCATCTTTAACTTCAATCATGTTTAATGTAATGTATTTTGACAGTCTTTTACTGTACTCCTTGATTGCTTCTTGTAAATACTTTTCTTTAATTTTTCCGACACTGATGATGGTGATATGCATAGAATCATCCTTACTATGATTTTTTTTGTGCTCTTGGGTGGGCCGATAAATACTGTTTTTTTAGATCTTCTTTTGCGACTGCCGTGTAAATCTGAGTGCTCGAGATATGGGCATGTCCAAGCATTTCTTGGACACTTCTTAAATCTGCACCGTTGCTGAGCATGTGCGAAGCAAAAGTATGTCTTAGTGTATGGGGGGTTAAATTCAAAAAGCTACTCGATTTTAGTAGAATTTGGTGCACTATATATCGCACGCCTCGAGCGGTAATGGGATCACCTTTTAGATTCACAAAAAGTGCTTTATGAGTTTTGGTTTTAACTAAAGATTTTCTCGTCATAATAATGTATGTTTTTAATTGCTCTGACAAACGAATACTTAGCGGTATTAAGCGGTCTTTTTGACCTTTCCCATGCACTATAATTGTCCGATCATCAAATCGAACATCTTTGAGAAGTAATCCCGACAACTCTGAAACGCGCATCCCCGTTGAATAGAGTGTTTCTAAAATCGTGTAATCGCGAATACCTTTATCGGTTGTTTGTTCAATCGTCTGAAAAATATGTTCTAAGTCCTCTGGATAAATGAACTGTGGTAATTTTTTTATAACTTTAGGTAGTTTAACCTCTAAAAAGGGATGATGTTCAACAACATTTTCTTGCATTAAAAAGTGGTAAAAGGAGCGTAGAGTGCTAATTTTTCTTGCAAGACTTTTGGCGTGAACTCTTGCCGATAAATCACTGATATAAAATTTTGCAGTACGGCTTGATACATCCGGGATGTTCCCTAAATTTTCACGGTTTAAAAACTTAACTAAGTCTTCACAATCGTGGCGATAAGCAATTGCTGTTTGTGAAGAATAATGTTTAACGCCTAACAAATAATCCATAAACAATTGAATAATTTGCTCATTGTTCACGAATAAACGCCTCCATCGCTTCTAAAGCACGTGAAGCATAGAGTGCCTTACGCTGATTTTTGCGGTGCTTAAACTCAAGTGGTGGTAACAACCCAAAATTTGCATTCATTGGTTGAAAATGTTTTGGGTTAGCGTTTGCAATATAATCGGCTTGTGCCCCCATCACAGATTCAACCGGTAGTTTAATCATCGGGATTTCGTTAAGCAATCTGTGCATATTTAAAGCCGCAATTAATCCGCTGGCTGCACTTTCGACATAACCCTCAACTCCGCTCAATTGTCCAGCAATAAAGACCTTAGGGTTGCTTCTAAGTTGATAGGATTCATTTAAGTGTTTTGGGGCATTAATAAACGCGTTTTTGTGCATCACACCATAACGTATGATGCGTGCATTTTCTAGACCAGGTATCATTCGAACAATACGTTTTTGTTCTGAGAAAGTTAAATGTGTTTGAAACCCTACAATATTGTACATTGAAGCCCTAATATCATCTTGTCTTAATTGTACAACTGCATGCGGTTTATGTGATGGATCTTTGGCTAAACCTACCGGTTTCATCGGACCAAAACGCAAGGTGTCTTTACCCCGCTTAGCCATTGTTTCAAATGGCATACACCCTTCAAATACCTTCATCTCAAAACTTTTTATTGGCACGCACTCTGCTTCAATGAGTGCGTCATAAAACGCGTTATATTCTGTTTCATTCATCGCACAGTTTAAATAATCGCCTTCACTGTCTTCTTCATAGCGACTTTTTTGATAACAAACGCTTAAGTCAATACTTTCTTTATCAATAATCGGTGCCGCTGCATCATAAAAATACAGTGTTGATTCCCCCAGTAATGTTTGTAACGTTGTTAACAAGATATCACTCGTTAATGGGCCTGTAGCTATAATTGTTGGTACATCATTAAACTCGGTAAACTCTTGATCAATTACGGTAATCATCGGGTGATTTTTAATGGTTTTTGTGATTGCCTCTGAAAAACCTTCACGGTCGACTGCAAGTGCACCACCCGCTGGCACTTGATGATTATCTGCAGTATTAATGATTAATGAGTTTAATAGACGCATCTCTGCTTTCATCACACCCACCGCATTGCTTAATGTATTGCTTCTTAATGAATTTGAACACACCAACTCAGCAAAATTGCCTGTGTGATGGGCTGGTGTCATTAATTTTGGGCGCATTTCATAAAGCTTCACGTGAATGCCACGCTCAGCAAGGTAATAAGCGGCCTCAGAACCTGCAAGACCAGCACCAATAACTTGAACAGTTTTCATTGAATCACTCTTTCTTAATCAAGATTTGCTTGTTTTATTATAGCATAATTTACAGCTTTAAAATATGATTAAATAGTTTTTGACATATGTCATTAATACGTGTATACTATGTTTAGTTAGGAGGTATTTATGTCGCGACCACGCAAATTCAAACATCTGGGGTGCTTGCCAAAAAAATGCTTGTTTGGACCAAAAGATAACCTTTCTGAAACTTCTTATGTCCTCACGTTAGAACAGTTTGAAACCATACGTTTGATTGATCAGATGAAATACCAACAAATTGACGCCGCACAGGCAATGGGTGTTGCAAGAACGACTGTACAAAAGCTTTATAAAGAAGCACGTACAATCATTGCGAATGCTTTGGTTGAAGGTGCCTATATTCATATTAAAGGAGAAAACACAATGAAAGAAAACTGTTGTCAAGACCATGCTCACCAAGCCACAAAATTATTAATTGCCGCAGACAAAGACCAAGTCGCAATCGACTACCGACACGCTGAACGGTTCGAACTTTTCACTTTAGAAGACAATGCCGTTAGTCGTCAAGACACGATACTGCCAGATGCACAAGGAGGATGTCGACGCTTTATCTTGTCACTCGGTGTTGAACATCTTGTTACAGGCAGTATGAACCAACATCATTTTGAGCGTTACCAAGACAGCCATGTTAAAGTCTATTACGGCCGAAATTTATCGGTTAAAGACGCGTTAAATCAGTTTTTAAATAACCAACTTTTTTCAATCGAAGATCATCTTACCGATGGTGAACAACACACCCATGGCGAGGAAGGGTGTTGTGGAAAAAAAGAAGATCAACATGAGCATAAACATAATAATGATGGGTGTTGCGGAAAACATCATCACGAATAATAAAAATGCGATGGTCACTATGAGACCTTCGCATTTTTTTAGTCAATTTCGATAATTATTGGGTCTTCAGATACTAATAGAAGACCGTTTTTAATCGTTACATTATTGCCTGTGATTAAGTTAGAGTATGTCCCATCAAGCGCATTAACTTTAACTTTACCTGATTCATGGTTGACATTAAAAACACCGAGCATTGTTTTTTCTGCATTGGTATACTTGCCAACAATAACATCCTTGTCTTCGGCTTTTTCTAACGTATAAATGCCCGATGAAAAAATCGGATCCGAAACAATGTCTTGACATAAACGAATCAACTCACTAATGTTTGTTCCTGTCTTAACAATTGTATCTTTATTGAATAAATCGGGATGTTTGCTATCTGTAAATTCACCACCAGCATAAACCATAGTCGCGCCTTTATTAAAAAAGGCAAACGCATACCATTGCTTAATCAACGTTAAATCATGATTAAGCAATCCGGCAATACGACCAAAATCATGGTTTTCTAAATTACGCATTTTTATGTAGTTTTTCGGATAAATTTGTTCTTGCAACATGACCCAATCAACATAAGCTTTTAACGGGCCTTCTTTTCTCAAATACTTAAGAAATGCATCATGCGTATCATAGTCATACGCCATATCAAACACTTGATAAATTTCACACTCTGAGAGTGCTTCAAACCCTTGGTCTCTAAACGTTTTTAAAAACGCACCATGAACACTTTCGCTAAGCCAAAGAGACTCTGGATTAACTTCGAGTACAGCATCGTGTGCTTGTTCTAAGAAAGCAAGTGGTAAGAAACTCGCCACATCGAAGCGAAAACCATCTACACCCAGTTGTGTCCAATATACGAGATTATCAATTAAGTACGTCCATAATTTTGCATCTTTTGTGTAATCCAAATCGGTAATATCCCACCAATCGCCAACACGATTGGAAAAATCATCTGCGTGATTTTTATAAAAAAATTCAGGATGTTCTTTAAGTAAAACCGAGTCATATGATGTATGATTAAAGACAATATCCATCATAATTTTCATGCCCGCTTTATGTGTTGCATCGATTAGCGCTTTAAAATCCTCTAAAGTGCCGAGTTCAGCGTTAATCTTATAGTAGTCTTGGATTGAATAAGGGCTCCCTAATTTACCTTTACGTTGAATTTCGCCGATTGGATGGATTGGCAATAAATAAAGAATATTGGTCCCTAAATCACAAATGCGTTCTAAATCATCTTGAAGGGCTTTAAAAGTGCCTTCTTCTGAATAATTACGGACGTATACTTGATAAATCATGACATGTCTTAAATCTGTTTTGGTTGTAACACTCATACAATCAACTCCTAATCTCTTAAACATCATAACACAGAATAAAAACACATGACAAGTATTATTCTTTGATTGAAAACAAACCAATAATCACATATAATCAAAACAAGGATGTGATGCAATGTCAACGATTAAAGATGTCGCGAAAAAAGCCAATGTGAGTGTTGCTACCGTATCCCGTGTCATCAATAACACGGGTTATGTCAATCATGAGACCAAAAAACTGGTTGTTGATGCGATTGAAGCACTAGGTTATGTGCCAAATGAGCTCGCACGATCACTTTTTCTTAAGCAATCAAAAATCATTGGTATGATTGTCCCTCATATTTCGACTATTTTTTTTGCGTCCTTGATTGAAGCGATTGAGGATGTGCTAGTAACACAAGGTTTTAAGTTAATGATTTTTAATTCTCGTGATGATGTTGAACGCGAACATATGACCATAAAAGTATTAAGTCAATATAACATCGACGGGATAATCTTAGTTGCGAACACCAAAAGCATTAAAGACTATCAAGCCTTGAATATACCGATGATTACAATTGATCATCAAGTCGGCAAGGATATCCCTTCTGTCACATCAGACAACTATTTAGGTGGGCAAGTCGCTGCGATTACGCTGATTCAAGAAGGTGCTAAAAACATTATCCACTTTCGCGGACCAAGTGTATTACTGACGGTAACCGAGCGTGCGCGTGGTTTTTATGACGCATTAAACGCACATAATGTCACTGTCAACAGTTTTGATTTAGACTTTAAAAAGCCTGACGCAGATGACATTGCGATGTTCTTAAAAAAACACCCTGAAGTTGACGGCATATTTTGTTCAAGTGACATCATTGCCATTAACGTCATACGGGTTTTGCACACACTAAATAAAAAAATACCCGACGATGTTCAAGTCATTGGGTTTGACAATATCGAACTGTGTGATTTAGTTACCCCCACCTTGACAAGTGTTGCACAACCTATAGATGCGATTGCCGTTAAGGCTGCCAACAATCTATTAACATTGATTGATAAAAAACCACTCGAGCAAACACACATCATTTTGCCGGTTAATTTAGTTAAGCGCGACAGTACAAAAAATAATTTCAAATAAAAAAGCGTAAATCAATACGCTTTTTTTTTGAAATACGCTAGATTTTAAGCGTAAACTATAATTCCAATAATCCCAGAAAGTAAAATCACATAAATAGGATGCCATTTAAGCTTGAACAATACCACCAAAATAATTCCGAACAATATCAAACTCATCCAATCAAGCAGCGCTGTTTGTGCCACTGAAAATACACTGGCCATAATCAGTCCTACCAGTGCCGGTCTCAATCCCGTAAAAATGGCTTGGACGGTCTGCGATTTTAAAAACTGCGTCTTGTATTTAGAAACAATACTCACCAATACCAATGGTATACTCATCACACCGAGTGTACTTAACAGTGCGCCTGAAACACCCGCAATCTGATACCCAATAAACGTCGCACTATTCACTGCAATCGGTCCAGGGGTTATTTGGCTTAACGCAATCATATCAATAAACATATCCCTTGATAACCAGGCGTTTTCAATAACGATAATGCGTTCAAATAAAGGCAACATGGCATAACCCCCGCCAAATGAAACCATGCCTATCATCAAAAATGCAATAAACAAACTAATGATCATCATAAGGACTCACCACTTTTGTTTATTTGAGTAATGATATAGCCCAAAAATCCCATGATTAATATTACCAAAAACGGATGCACAAAATAAACGGCCACCAGTGCAAAAGTCAATGTTGCAATAAAAAACCCAAATCCGTGCATATTGCGTCTTAACAGTTTAATGCCTGCGACAAATATTAATGCCACCACACTCACCCTAACACCTTTGAAAAACGCCAATACAAGCGGATTCTCAATCGCTTGGAAAAAGAGTGTTGCAATGACCAAAATAATAATAAATGACGGTAACGTGACCCCAAGTACACTTAAAAAAGCGCCTTTAACACCTTTAAGTTTCGACCCTAACAATACCGCCATATTAACGGCAATCATGCCTGGCAATGATTGACATATTACAATCGTATCATAAAAGTCATCTTGCGTGATAAGCTTTGCCTGATGGACCAACTCACGTTCAATGATTGGAATCATAGCATAGCCACCACCAAATGTGAAAGCACCAAGTTTTAAAAATACAATGAATAACTGAGGGTATGATATTACCATTCAATCACATCCATTCTAAACCTATTCCTATCATAACAAAAAAAGTGTTGTTTAACCAACACTTTTATTGTGGTTTGAAACTAAACTTATGGTCGTCATAATCAACAACAACTGTATCTTGAGGCATAATGCTAGCTTCAATTACGGCTTTACTTAACCCTGTTTCAATGTGCTTTTGGATAAACCTTTTAATTGGTCTTGCACCGTATTGCATATCATACCCCAATTCCAAAATCATCCATTTAGCAGCTTCTGTGAACTCAAGTTGAATCTGTTGTTCACTCAGTTTTTGATTGAGACGCTTTATCTGAAGATCAATAATCAACATAATTTCATCTTTTGTTAACGGTTTAAACATAATGACATCATCAATCCGATTTAAAAACTCTGGTTTGAATGCCTGTTGTAACTGATCCATCACTTGTTTTTCAACTGATTTTTCAATATTTCCTTTTTCGTCAAGGCCTTCTAATAACCATACCGAACCTAAATTACTCGTCATAATGACCACTGTGTTTTTAAAATTAACTATCCGTCCTTTAGCGTCTGTTAAGCGACCATCATCAAGCATTTGTAATAAGACGTTAAACACCTCTGGATGGGCTTTTTCGATTTCATCAAACAAAGTGACACTGTATGGTTTACGGCGCACTTGTTCGGTCAGTTGTCCGCCCTCTTCATAGCCGACATAACCCGGGGGTGCCCCAATGAGTCTTGCAACCGTATGACGTTCTTGATACTCACTCATATCAATTCGAATCATATGATCTTCATGATCAAACAATGCCTCAGCAAGTGCTTTGGCAAGTTCTGTTTTACCAACGCCTGTCGGCCCTAAAAAAATGAATGATCCAATCGGTCTTTGTGGGTCTTTTAATAATGCACGTGCACGTAATACAGCGTCTGAGACACTTTTAACAGCCTCATCTTGTCCAATCACACGCTGATGTAAAACTGACTCTAAATTGAGTAATTTATCGCGTTCAGATGCCACCAACTTAGACACCGGAATGCCTGTCCATTTAGAAACGATTTGAGCAATTTCTTCATCCGTAACCGTTTCTTTAATCATTGAACCTGACGCATGCTTTTTAGCCTTTTCAAGTAATGATTCCGCCTCAGGTAAATCACCATATTGTAGTTTCGCTAAACGCTCTAAGTCATAATCACGTGATGCGGACTCAATATCACTTTTAAGTTGATCAATTTTTTGTTTGATTGCTTTAACTTCACTCAAACCTAATTTTTCGTTATCCCAAGTTAACTTCATTTGATCATGAGATGCTTTAATCATTTGAATTTCAGCATTCAAATCTTCCAGTCTTTTTTTTGACGCCGCATCTTTTTCTTTCATTAAGCTGGTTCTTTCAATCTCTAATTGCAATAGTTTTCGACTTAATAAATCCAGTTCGGTTGGCATTGAATCAATTTCAGTGCGAATCATCGATGCCGCTTCGTCCATTAAATCAATCGCCTTATCCGGTAAGAAACGATCTGTGATGTATTGGTTTGATAACATCGCACAAGCGACCAATGCTTGGTCGGTAATGCGCACACCATGGTGAATCTCAAATTTCTCTTTGATTCCTCTTAAAATACTGATTGTATCTTCAACAGAAGGTTGATCAATCATGACTTGTTGAAAGCGACGTTCTAAGGCAGCATCTTTTTCAATATACTTGCGATACTCATCAAAAGTCGTTGCCCCAATACAATGGAGCGTCCCACGGGCTAACATCGGTTTTAATAAATTCCCCGCATCCATTGCCCCGTCTGTTTTACCAGCACCCACAATTAAATGTAGTTCATCTATAAATAAGATAATCTTTCCATCAGATTCTGAAATTGTTTTTAAAACCGCTTTTAACCGTTCCTCAAATTCACCGCGGTACTTAGCACCAGCCACAAGTGCACCCATATCAAGTGCGTAAATCGTTTTGTCTTTAAGACTATCTGGTACATCTTGATTAAGTATCCTTAATGCCAGACCTTCAGCAATGGCAGTCTTACCGACACCAGGTTCACCAATTAACACTGGATTATTTTTAGTACGTCTTGATAAAATCCTGATGACACGACGAATTTCTTCATCACGTCCAATAACAGGGTCAAGTTCGCCCATTCGCGCCATCTCAACCAAATCACGACCATACTTTTCTAATGCTTGATAAGACGCTTCCGGGTGATCTGAATCAGCCTTTTTGTTTTGACGGATTTTTTTTAACGCGTCTAAAAATTGTGCTTTCGTAAGATTTACTTCTTCAAACAAAGGACGTTGAGAACTGTCTTTAAAACATGCTAAATACGCGTGTTCAACACTGATAAAGCTATCTCTAAACTTCGTTTTTTCATCTTCAGCATTAAGCAGTAATTGATTGAACTGACGCGTCATATAAAGTTCTTCTTGATTACTTATCGTAGGGTTTTTTCCTAAGTTTAAGTGTAGCCTATGTTTAAGGGCCTCAACATCAGTTTTTAAGTGTTTTAATATTTCAACCACAAAAGATCCATCAATCGTCAAAAGCGACAGATGTAAATGATCTGGTGTGAGTGATTGATGATTCATTCTAATCGCAATATTTTGACTTTCTTGCAACGCTTGACGCATTTTTTCAGTCATCTTCTGATAATCCATATTTTCACATCCTATCTGGTAAAAAACTCAGGACAAGCCTGAGTTTTTTTACTCTACCTCAATTAATTTGCTGCTATCAACAATATCTAGTTTAGCAGCATGAACTGTTAACACACCTTGGTCTAGTTTCGCTTTAATCTTATTGACATCAACATCCGGTAAATGTAGTGAACGTTTCATTGAACACAACTGGCGTTCACGATGAATAAACTCTTTTTCATCGATTTCTTTTTCAGTGGCACGTTCAACCTCAATGGTTAAAACTTGATCTTGATAATTAATTCTCACTTCTTTTTTATCAACACCTGGCAAATCCGCATAAACCAAATACCCATCAGGGTTCGTCTCAACATCTAAGCGGAACGATTCATTACGCGTTGATCTAAACGGAGAACTGATAAAGAAATCATCAATCATGTTGTAAAAGTCAACCAAATCATTACGTCTTTGTCTTGGTGTGTTGTATGTGGTTAATTTAACCATAGGAATCCCTCCCAAATTATTTATTGTTAGCACTCGTTATCTTTGAGTGCTAATCTAATTATATTATATCTTAAATTTTATTTTTGTCAACCAGTTTAATTCAATTTTTTTACATAAAAAAAAGGTGTCACAAACACCTTTTAAAACATATCTGGTAAAATTATTAAACTGAATGCCATGACCGCCATCCCTGCAAGCAATCCGTAGATTACTTTATGGTGTGTACCATATTTTTCAGCGGTTGGTAATAACTCATCAAGCGCAATATAAACCATAATACCACCAACGGCTGCAAAGACCAGTCCAAATGTCATATCCGTCATAAATGATGACAAAATAAAGAACCCTACAACCGCGCCAAGTGGCTCTGCAAGTCCACTTAAAAATGAATAGAAAAATGCTTTCTTACGTGAGCCTGTTGCATAATAAATCGGCATGCTTACTGCGATACCCTCAGGAATATTATGAATCGCAACAGCAATTGCAATACTAATACCAAGTGCTGGGTTTTCTAATGCGGCTAAGAACGTTGCGATACCCTCAGGAAAATTATGAAGTGTAATTGCAATCGCTGTGAAAACACCCATGCGCATCAACGATTTTGATTTTAAAACAATGTCTTCTTCATCTCGTGACTCAAGTTCAGCCACATCTCTGATTTCATGTGGGTTGGCAAGTTCCGGAACCAATCGATCGATTAAGGCGGTTAATGCAATCCCGACAAAAAACGCAATGGTCGCATAAATAAACGCGTTGGATTCAGACGTTGTTTCTGCTAAAGATTCCATCGCCTTTGGAAAAATCTCAATAAACGATAAATAAATCATAACACCCGCTGAAAAACCGAGTGCAATACTTAAGAATGACGTATTTGTTCTTTTTGTAAAAAACGCCAAAGCACTCCCAATACCTGTCGATAACCCAGCAATCAATGTTAATGTAAAGGCAAACATCAGTTCATTTAAAGAATAATCCAAGCAAACGCCTCCATTCTATCCTTAATTGTTTAAAACATTATAACACGTTTTGACCCAATCAAACAAGTGCTTAGCTATGGTATAATATAAGCGGGGTGGTTATTGATGAAACCATCATTACATCATATGATTCAATCACAGTGTGTACACCGAGGGATTCAGTCTAAACGTGTGTTAAATGCATTAAAACAAGTTGACCGTGTCCATTTTGTTGCTGGGGATGATCGCGCTTATGCCTATGGCGATTACCCTTTATGTATTGGTGAAAAACAAACCATTTCTCAACCTTATATGGTTGCACTTATGAGTGAATCATTAGACATTAATCCGGATGATTACGTATTAGAAATTGGTACAGGTTCCGGTTATCAAACAGCAATTTTAGCGATGTTATCAGACCATGTTTATACCATAGAGCGTCATGCGTCGTTGTCTATAAAGGCCAAAAAAACACTCGAATCTTTGAATATCCATCATGTTTTTTATCATATTGGGGATGGTGCTTTAGGGTGGCCTGAGGTTATTAAATTCGATAAAATCATGGTGACCGCTGCAGCACAAAACATACCAAAAGAATTAATAAAGCAACTCAAAACACACGGCAAAATGATTATCCCAGTCGGTCATCAATTGTACCAAGATTTGTTGCTAATCACAAAGAAAAACAACCATATCGATCAAAAGGTGATTACTCAATGTCGTTTTGTTCCACTCATTTCAAAAGATGCATCGGATTAAGTGATATCCGATGCATCTTTTCTTCCGAAATAAAACAAGCCAAGTATTAACCATCCAAGCATCACGATGGCAGTAAAAATCAAAATCGGAATCAACCCAAACTGAAATATTAACGGCACACTGAGTGCTGTCATTAAACCACCGCCAACAAACGGTTCAAACAATAATTGTTTATAACCAAATGCTTCTAGTGCTTTGGTATCACTTTTACTGTCAACAATACGAATAAGCATTAATCCAGCTGCCGTCATCCCCATCGATTGACCAAAATCGCCAATGCCGCGCTCAAACCAGTTTTTTGGAATCATTCTGCGTGCCAAAACAATAAACGCAGACACATTCCAAAAAATCCCTGTCAATGCCAAAATCATAAAGACACCAATGTTCTCACCAATCACTGCAAGTGATAGTGAGGCAATGGCACTTACGATAAGAAAGTCGAGAGATAAGCCTTGTATTCTTAACACCGTTTCACGATCTAATATCTTAAAACGATCGAAACGATCGATTAACATTTGTAGTAAAACACCACCAATCATCGCCAACGGAAATAATGGAATGTATACCATAATTAACATATTCCCAGAACGCCCCCAAGTAATGGACTCAATGAATATTAACAGTTCAAGTAAGCCATATCCAATTAATATCGCAACACCAATTAATCCAACGTGTAAGGCTAAGGGTTCAATCGACTGTGGACTTGTTGTTAAAAAACCACTACTTTTTCTTTGCTCAATTTCAACCACACCGCGCAGTTGAGTTTCATCAAAGTCTTCAGGTCTTTTTAAATAGTTGGTATGATTTTTTCGGACACCCCAATTGATGAGTGCAACACCAAATATCACACCACTAACAACACCTACTGTGGCCAAGCCCATTGCCAAATCCGCGCCTTCTTCAAACCCAAGCTCAGCAAACGTACCGGCAAGTCCAGCACTGGTCCCGTGACCCCCTTCAAAGGCAATCTCAATTAAGGCTCCTGACAAAGGATTTGCATCAAACAAAGGCACTAAGACCAGTAAAGTGACTAAGATACCAAAAACATATTGACCCCAAGCCACCGTTTGCCCAAACGCAACTTGTGGTCCTGCGGTCATCCATATGTCTTTAATATTTGGGATTTTTTTTCCTAAAAACAACGCCGCGAAGATAACCGAAATCAGTAACCCAGGAATTGAAGAAAACACTGTCATAATCGGTTCAGTGAATATCCCGTATTCCCAGTTTTCTACCGCAGTAAACCGTCTTACGATTGCACCTAAAACCTCAGGTCCTAGTAACAACATAACAAATCCGGCAATGATGCTGCTTGGTAAAAAATATTTAGATAAAAGATTTACTTTTAACCGGATAATCTTTCCTATGACCAAAAACACACCAATAATAACAATACTAAATCCAATTACATTTGCGCTCATAACAACCTCCTATTTTTGATAGTTAGGCGCCTCTTGCGTCATTTCTACATGATGCGGGTGTGATTCTTTTTGCCCCGCTGATGTTATTTTAACAAACTGACCGGTTCGAATCAAATCAGGAATCGTTTTTGCACCACAGTAACCCATACCTGAGCGTAACCCACCGACCAATTGATAAATCACATCGTCGAGTTGGCCTTTGTATGGTACACGGCCTTCAATGCCTTCAGCGACCAATTTATTCAATGCAACGGTGCCACCTTGGAAGTAACGATCACTCGAACCACGCTTCATTGCAGAAATCGATCCCATGCCTTGATACACCTTATAACGTTTGCCTTGATATAGCAACATCTCACCTGGAGCGCTATCAGTACCCGCAAGTAACCCACCAAGCATGACCGCAGAGGCCCCCGCCGCAATCGCCTTAGTAATATCGCCACTGTATTGAATGCCACCATCCGCAATCACTGGGATATGCTTTTCTCTAGCGATTGAAAAAACTTCGTTAATGGCCGTTATTTGGGGAATTCCAACACCAGCAATGACACGTGTGGTACATATTGAACCCGGTCCAACGCCCACTTTTAAACAATCGGCCCCAGCGTTAATTAAATCAATAGCCGCTTCTTTTGTGGCGATATTGCCACCAATCACAGGTAACTTTGGATACGCCTTTTTAATGGCCTTTATTGTGAAAATTACTCCCTCAGAATGCCCATGTGCGGAGTCGATGGTGACAATATCTACACCGGCCTCATACAGTGCTTTCACACGCGCCAATATGTCGTCTGAAACACCCAAAGCTGCCCCAACCAACAAACGTCCTTGATTGTCTTTTGCGGCGTTCGGATACGATTTAGCCTTGTCAATATCTTTTATCGTAATTAATCCCTTCAATACCTCGCCATCAACAATCGGCAGTTTCTCAATTCGATGTTTAAGCAGGATCGACTTTGCGGTTTCCAAGGTGGTCCCAACCGATGCTGTAATCAACGGTGCTTTTGTCATCACAGATGCAATCGATTCAGTTAAGTCTTCACGGTATTTTAAATCGCGGTTAGTAATGATGCCCAACAATCGCTTTGCATCATCGACGACTGGTAATCCTGAAATTTTGTAGTAACGCATGAGTTCATTTGCATCCGCTAAGGTTTTATCCAGTGTTAGCGTGACCGGATCGGTAATCATCCCACTCTGAGAGCGTTTAACGCGTTTAACTTCACCAGCCTGTTTTTCAATCGTCATATTTTTATGGATAATGCCAATACCACCTTGGCGTGCTAAACTGATGGCCATGTCAGATTCAGTCACGGTGTCCATCGCAGCCGATAAAATCGGTATGTTTAGTGTAATGTTCGGTGCAATTATTGTTTTGACATTTGTGTCTTTCGGTAACACTTTAGATTGGGCTGGTACCAATAATACATCATCAAAAGTGAACCCCTCTAGTGCCATTTTACCATGTAATAAACTCATAAAATCATCCTTTCTTATTCCCACTCAATGGTGCCCGGTGGTTTAGACGTGATATCATAAACAACACGATTAACACCACGCACCGTATTGACAATACGGTTTGAAACTTGTGCCAAAACATCATATGGAATTTTAGAAAAATCAGCGGTCATACCGTCTGTTGAATCGACCGCGCGGATTGCAAGAACATGTTCATAACTACGCTTATCACCCATGACTCCTACGGTCTTTAAAGGGGTTAGTACTGTAAAGTACTGCCACACAGTTTTGTTTAGGCCAGTGTCATTAAAGATTTCCCTTAATATCGCATCAGCGTTTCTAACGATATCTAGTCTCTCTTCAGTGACCTCACCTAAGATTCTAATCGCCAACCCTGGTCCGGGAAACGGTTGTCTTTGAACCATCTCATCCGGCATCTTTAAAACGTTTCCCAGTACTCTTACTTCATCTTTAAATAACGTGTTAAGTGGCTCTAACAACTTTAATTTCATTGTCTTAGGTAAACCACCAACATTGTGATGAGATTTAATCAATTGGGCTGTTTGTGTGCCTGATTCAATCAAATCTGTGTAAAGCGTCCCTTGAGCTAAAAAATGAAAATCACCCAGTTGGTCGGTGGTGGCTTCAAACACTTCAATAAACGCTCTACCAATGGCTTTGCGTTTTTCTTCTGGGTCTATCACCCCTTTTAAAGCCTTTAAAAATCGTTCTTTCGCATCAACTTTTATGACCTTAAGACCAAACTGGTCTTTAAACGTATGCATCACTTCTTCTGCTTCGTTTTGTCTTAACAGACCATGATCAACAAAGACGCACGTTAACTGAGACTTGATTGCTTGATGCAGTAAAAGTGCCGTCACACTGGAATCGACACCCCCACTAAGACCCAAAACAACCGCTTTGTCTTGAACGGTTTCTCGTATCAAATGAACCTGTTCATCAATAAACGAAGCCATTTCCCAATTGTTATTTGCTCGACACACATCAAAAGCAAATTGTTTTAACATCAGTTTGCCTGATTCAGTATGATGGACCTCAGGATGAAACTGAACCCCAAAGAATGGTTTGGTTTTATGTTTTATCGCCGCATAGGGGCATGAAGACGACTGTGCGATAACTTCAAATGATGAGGGCATCACCGCAATTTGATCACCATGAGACATCCAAACAACTTGTTCACTTAATAATCCTTTAAATAATTTACTTTCCTCAGTTATACGCATCATTACTTTGCCATACTCATGGGCAACACCAGGATCAATCTTTCCACCAAAATGTTGCGCCATCCATTGCATGCCATAACAAATACCCAATATCGGAATATCAAGTTCAAACAATGCCTCATCAACATTAAATGCCGAATCTTCGTATACACTATGTGGCCCACCACTTAGTATAATCCCCTTAACTCCTGGCATCTTTTTTATTTGACTAATCTTTGTGTCTGGTGGTAACAAAACGCTATAAATGCCCATTTCACGAATTCTACGTGTAATCAGCTGATTGGTTTGACTACCAAAATCAATCACCACAAGTGTATCAAAAATCATAATTAACCCCCGTTCTCAGTTGAAATCAACTGAACTTGTTCATTAAAGAAAGTGCGGTATCCAAGAATAAGAAACAAGTACGTGCTCAATGCAACACCGCCAAGAATCGCTAACATCACACCGATTTGATACATAATCGCAATGTTTGGTGCAATCCCTGCGAGTATTTGCCCAGTCATCATTCCTGGTAAGAAAACAATACCCATACCAAGCATATTGTTTAATGTAGGCATAATTGCCGTATCAAATGATTCGTTAATAATGTCGTGCGAAGCTTGTTTTTCATTTGCCCCAAGTATTAAGGCTTGTTCAATGGTTTCTTTTTGATCTTTAAAACGTCTAATCATACTGTTAATACCCAATGTAATCCCTGTCATGCTATTGCCAATAACCATGCCCGTAATGGGAATAATATATTGTGGATTATAATAAGGCTCAATGCGTATAACCATATATAAAAAATAACTGAGCGCAACAAGTCCACCCACAGGTAAACTAATGATGATAACCTTTTTAATCGGTCTTGATAATAAGCCTTTAAACTTATTGAATACAGTGAAAATCGCAAACACAATCATCAATAATACCGCTGATAATGAAATCAATGGGTGCGGTTCTTCAAAAATCGCCGTTAAAATAAATCCGACAAGTACCAGTTGCACTGTCATTCGAATGCTTGCAATAATTAATACTTTCTCTTTATTTAAACCACGTAAGCGAATAATAATCAAAATGATTACGATAAATAAATACCCAAGAAGAACTTGGAAGAAGTTTAGTTCAATCACCGTGTTATTGATCATCTAAACGACCTTCTTTCACATGACCATTAGTAAACTCAATAACTGTATCACAGTATTTTTTTGCGATACTTTGATTGTGTGTTACCATGATTAATGTTTTTTGATTGGCTTTAACAAAATTAACGATCGTTTCAATTAAAAACAACTCAGATTTTTCATCCAAAGCACTTGATGGCTCGTCCATTAAATAAATAGCCGCATCCAAAACAAAAACACGTGCAAGCGCTAACCGTTGGGCTTCCCCACCACTTAAATTGTTGATAGACTCAGACAATGGTTTGTTTAAATTGACGGTATTTAACCATTGAATCAATACGTCATCTGAACATGTCTTTTTATGGTACATCAACCCTTTTAAAAGGTTATCTTTGATTGTCCCAGTAAAAAGGTGTGGTTTTTGACTTAACATCACCACAGACTGACGGTGTTCTACACTGTTTATTTCGGCCAATGATTTTCCGTTTAGCATAATTACACCAGCGGTTGGAGACACCAGTTTACATAGCAATTTCAGTAATGTTGTTTTACCACTACCACTATCGCCAATCAAACCGGTAATTAACCCTGGTTGTATCACAAGTGTTGGAATATCTAATACCGCTTTGTAACGAACATCTTTAAGTTCAAACATTGGGCATTACCCTTTCAGAATAATTCTTGATTTTGCTTATTATACCATAAAAAAGAGGTGTAAAAAACACCTCTAAAATTTAAGTTTGGTAAATAACATTGGATACAAACCAAAGCCCACAAATGCGACTAAGAAGTAGCGAATGAAATCCAATAAATTGTAAATAAACCCACCTTCTGTGGCATTAAATACACCAAATATTTCTTTAACAATAATTAAGGTTCCTGCCATTAAAACCAAGCCTAAAACTAAGCGAATGATGCGTTTTGCCCACGGGATTATCAAAGAAAATGACACAAAACGTTTTTCTAACATAATGCCGAACACAAGTCCGACTAATATCCCATAGCCTTTAAAAAAGTCATTGCCTTGAATCAGGATAAAACCCGGTAAAAAAAGCAGTATCAAAATTAAATAATAACGATGTAATAAGCGATCATTATCTTTAAAGCGTTTAAAGAAATAATAATTTGCACAGGCAACCGAAACACCGATGAATGCGCCAAAAATTACATCTTGAATGTAATGCACTCCCAAGTACATGCGACTAATCATCATTAACACCGTGATAATAATCGCAGCGATTAAAAACATGCGTTTTTTAAGATAAAAATAAATCGCAAAAAATAGACTACTCGAGCCTTGAACATGCCCGCTTGGAAAAGCACTTCCTGTGGCAGTGTACTCTCTTAGGTTGTCTACTTGATTGGGATACTCTTGAAATGGTCGTGGTAAATTAAATATCTCTTTCAACGTATTGTTAAGCGTGATAGACGTACCCAGTGTTATCCCTAAGTACTCACCAAAACGCTTACTTACAACCCAATAAATCATCCCTAACACAACAATATAGAAGTACTCTTCTCCCAATAAACTAACAAAATTCATCAACGCGTTAAACACGGCAACATCTTGAAAACTTTGAAGCCAAATTATAATGTCTAGCGGTATACTTAAAACCATCAAATCACCCTTTCAATGTTTGATTGAATCGTTTTGTTTCAACATTAACATAACCCTTTAATGCCCATGAAATAACGTATGCCAAATCAAGACCCTCCGATTAAAATAATGCATTTATCTTTAACTTCACAAAATCACCATTACTGCAGTGTTTTTTCAATCATTTGCACAATTAAAAAGACAGTCATCATTAATTGTTGTTCAGCTGTGATTGTTGCGTTGCCATCGTTACGTTGCGGCCCATAACTACCAAAATAAGCATGGTTTCCACCATCAATCACAACATACTCAGTATGTGAAGGGAGTAAACGCTGTGTACTTAAAAACTGTGCTTGATTTAAAATTTTATCTTCGCTCGCAGTAATTGATAGTACCGGTTGGGTGATATGACTTAAATCAACACTTTCTGGCGGATACGCGGCAAGTAAAATAATGCCTGCGACTTTTTCAGGATCTGTTGACACAACATAAGTTGCACTCGCACCACCGAGTGAATGTCCTGCAATAAAGTATGGTGTTGAACCTGCTTCGTAAAAATCATTAAAAGCAAAACGGTTTATAATCGCTAAGTTTAATGGCATTTTAGGTAAAATCACATGGATGCCATGTTCAGATAACTGGTTAGCGAGTGCTAAGTAAGCGGCAGTATCAACTAACCCACCTTGATAAAAAACCAATGTCGCAATCACCGCATCTTTAGGCATCACTTCAATCGCATGCCGTGTGACAGTGACATGTTCTTCTAACAATAAATCAGCAATCTGGTCACTGGGTGCATAAGTAATGATGCGAAGACTAATGAGTACAATCAAAACAATAACAAACAAAACCAACAAGATACCTTTAATCCATTTAATCATGATTACACATCCTTTACGTGTATCATCATTATATCAAAACACATCCCAATTATGATGATTGAAACGCGATTCTTTTTGCCATTATAATATCAGGACGATGAAACCCGTTAGCATCAGGTATCACACCGACAATGGTATACCCACATTTTTCGTAAAACGTATATGGATGATTTGCTTTATTTTTAATCGCTTTAATTTTCTCAAATGGCCGATCAAACAAATCGCTATCCGCTAATGATGTTTGATCAAACGCATCATCAGTACCCAAGTACATCACAATGCCACCCGCGTTTGACACTGCGTGTTCAAGCGCTTTTACAAGTGCCTTACCAATCCCTTTAAAGCGATGATTAACATCAACAGCTAACGGGTGCAGTTCCCAACCAGTCTTGCCATATTGTGGTTGTGCGCCAATCATACCTAAAAGCACACTCCCTTGTAAAGCCACTAAAAAAATACCCGTCTCAATGAGTTGTTCCATCGTCTGACGTGCGACTTTTTCAGGGTAACAATGCGGCCATGACTCTTCAAGCAAAGCCACCGTTTGTTCAAAAACAAGTGATGACTTAGGTATCGAAACAATATCATAAGTACTCAAAGACTAATCCCCCTTAACATTAACACCTTCAAAGATTCGGCTTCTTTTTTGCGTACTGAATCCGGGTGAAAAATCAATGTTTGTACGTAAGCTAAAACGGCATACAATGTTTCAACTGTGATCGTTTTATTAATCATTTCAAGGGCGTGATATTGATTCTCAATCACTGGTTTAATCTGTGTTTCTATAAAATCATCAATCACTGGTTTAAAACAGTGATGTTTGTCATCCTTAAGTGTAGCCTCAACATTCGCGTGAAATCCACGCATCATATTAAGCACTGTCATAAGCACATCGATAAGACTTTGAACAGTGGTTTTTTCCATTTGAATGGCGTACTTTAAAGAGTTTAAATGCCGTGTTAACACGACGGCCAATACACCTTCTTTGTTGCCAAAATAGTTATAAATACTGACTGGTGAAACACCGGCGTACTTAGCAATATCTTGAATGTTGGTGTCTGAAAAACCATGTTCTTGAAATAAATAAGTTGCTTGTTCAATGATTTTATCTTTTTTTGCTTCAGTTCGTTTTTGAAATCCATCCATTAAATCCATCTCCAATGTACCAATCTTACTCTGCTTTGATTTGTTTAAATAGTTTACGGTAAATGAAATAGTGCATAATCACCCATACTGGTAGAAACACAATCACATGTACAATCGCTTCTAATCCACTGTATGTTGCACGTGAAAGTAACCAGTTAATAAGTACAAACACCGCTGTTGCAATAACACCGGAAACCCAAATCCTCAAATGCAGTGCTTTTAGTCTATCGTTTTTTGAACCTTTTTCTTGCATAACACACTTCCTTTCCAAAACACGTTTAATCGATGTTTTCAGACACCTTAATAATAACACATTCAGCCTTTATTTTTTGTCTAATTAAAACATAATCAATAAAAAAAGGCTATCTAATTAAACAGCCTTTTAAATTGAATTTATCGTTTTTTGCGAACATCGCCAAAACGATAGTCGATCATTTGATTAATATATGCTTCAAATGATTGCATCATTTTTTTTAATGGATACTTCTCTTGCGGTTTCATTCCATCATCTCCTTATGTCAATTATGTCGGTAAACGAGATATCGGTATGTTTTTATTATTAAAACATGGTTCAAACAATTCGTTTACAATACGATGCGGATAATGCATCATCAATATATTAACATAAAAAGTGTGAAATGTCAAAGTTTGTGACTTGACTATGAAAACTTTTCATTATCTAAAACAAGAATATGCTTGCGAGTAAAAAGTAAATAAACAAGCCTGAAATATCTTTTATCGTGGTAATAAATGGTGCAGCAGCTGCGGCTTGATCAACGCCCGTTTTCAAAAGGAGAAATGGCACCATAAATCCGAGGCCTGCGGCCATCGTAATGGTGAACATTATCGCCAATGAAATAACGATTGTCAATTGGATATCGCCTTGCCAAACATAGACAACCAATCCAGCAGCAAAACCTAAAATTGCACCCATGGTTACACCCACCAACAGTTCTTTTGCCCATTGCTTAATAAAGCGCTTGAAATCAATGTGGCCTAAAGCAAGTGCGCGCGTGAATATTGTGGATGATTGGGTCCCAACATTGCCCCCCATATCCATCACAACAGGAATAAAAAACGCCAGTGTGACAATCGTTGCAAGTTGTTCTTCAAAACGACCAATCACACCGCCTGCGACCATTCCGCCTGCGAGCGTTATCAATAAAAACGGTATGCGTACTTTCCAAATGCTAAAAAGCGAGCCCGAGGTAAGAATACGGCTTCTATCGGTTTCTTTGTTGCTAAACTCTAGAAATCCTGACGTGGTTAATTCGCGTTCAATGTTTTCATCTTCTAAAACGTCCATTGCATCATCGACAGTTACAACACCCAAGAGTCGGTTTTCTTTATCAACAACAGGTACCGAAAGTAAATCTGAATCTTGCAATAGTTTTGCAACGACTTCATCATTGACATCATAATCAACTTTGATTGGGTCTTCGATCATGATTTCTTCGATAAGCGCATCAGGATCTGCGGTAATCAAATCTCTTAACTCGATCATACCTTCTAACTGTCTGGTTGCATTCGTAACATATAAATGATAAATCGTCTCAACTTCATCGGCAACTAAGCGTATACGCGCAAACGCATCTTGCACACTCATACCGCGTTTGAATGAGATGTATTTTGGGGTCATGATGTTCCCCGCAGAACCTGTACGGTAACCCAAAACTAATGTGGTTAGCTCTTTTTCTTTTTTCGATAAACTCGCCAATAATCTTGTGGCAACCTTTGCAGGCAGTTCATCCATTAACGCAGCTCGATCATCAGGTTCAAGGTTTTTAAAAAATTCAAGTGCGCGTTCATCGGTAAAGTTTTGAATCAAATCTTGTTGTACGTCAGTTTCAATGTACTCAAATACTTCAAGCGCAGTATCTTTATCTAACAAACGAAAAACAACCACTTGTTTTTCAGGTTCTAATATTTCAATGATATCGGCTAAAAAATAAGGTTCTAACTCTTGTAATGATTGTTTCAAAATCTCAGTTTGGTTGGTGTTAATAAGTTGTCTAATTTCTTTTAAAACCATAATTTTTTCTTTTTGCATAGATTTCACTCCATTCTTCACTATTTTCACTGATAGAAGTTAACGTCTATGGCTTAAACAGCTCACCAAACGGTGAGATGATTTAAGTAGCCATAAACTGATCTGGGACGGTAATGTTTCAGACATACATCTCACCTCCATAAAAATAAAAAGTCTACTCAAAGAAAGTAGACTGCGTTAAAAACGTAACCTTACCTTCGTTGAGTTTTAGCACTATACAGCGTCTTTTTTTAGCTACGTTAAACAACACCTTAATCCGATGATGTTTGCTGACCCATTGGCATCTTTAGATGTTTCTGGGTAGTAGCGTATATCTATATAGGAGCCTCACCTAACATAAGTGTTGTCCGTTATGCATTATAACTGATTTGTCGTCTTTTAACAACCAAAATCAGTGAATTAATGAATTTTGTTACGCATTAACAGCACAAATATAAACCTCAATGTGTTTACGATACGCAATGCATCGATGGGTTGGGAAAATCGTATTTAACTCAGCCAATATATTGTTTTTAAAGCTAAAGTATTGTCCACCTTCTAAGCGCTCAATCCATTGAATAAAACGCGATGCCGATTTGCTGTGTTCATACAAAATCACATAGTGCGATGCAACGCGTTTCATCGCTTTAAGGAGCGCAATGCGATCATCGGCTTCTAATCCATGAACCATGTAAGATGCAATCACGAAATCAAAGGTGTTGTCTGCATAAGGTAACCCTTTTAATACATCTTGATGCAACAATTTAAGTGTCGATAACCCAGATTTTTTCTTGGCAATTTGAACCATATTTTTAGCGCCTTCAATGCCTTCCATTCGATAATTGAATTGCGTTAATGCGCTGAGCAATGCCCCGGTGCCAAATCCAATATCAAGGCCTGTGGGATATTCAGATTGTGGCACCCATTGATTAAATACGCGCATAAAGTTCATATACCTTTTATATTGTCTTGTGTAAAACAGTCCGTAAACAGGCGCAATACGGTTAAATAATTGAATGTGTTTTTTCATTACATCTTCCTTTTTACATGGTTTTGGTATTTTTAAACATCCCTTTAATAATCTTTTTTAAGCCTTTTATATAATGGTGATTCATCATCTCAACAAGCCCTTCAGCGAGAATTAATGGCAGTTGGTTTTGTGAGAAATTCACCACCGCACGAAGTGGCACTTCTTTTAGCATTGCCAACATCATATCATTACCGTTTTGGCTGTGCACTTGTTTTTCGATACGATTATATATGCGGTGACCAATAAAGTTTGTTTGCATTTCGTAGATGGGTGTATTGAGTGTCATGATTTTACGGTTTGGCTGGTCTGGTAAAGCGGTCGGCATCAGTGCTTGAAATTGCGCTGTTGAAACACTAAAAGGCTCACTTTTCAATGAATAGTAAGTCGGTGCTGAATCTCGATAATCCGGTACTTCAACGCCATTTTTTGAAGCGTTTACGTTTATTACTGAACGCAAACGAATATCCTGCACGCTTGCGCCAATCATAACTTCATACAATCCATTCTCAATTTCAAACGTTTGCGTATTCACATTAAAATAATCGAATGCTGTTTTATCCAATGTAAATGATACAGACACACGTTCACCTTTAGGAAGCCAAACTTTTTTGAAATCGGCAAGTGTTTTTACAGGTTTGAATAACGCACTCACCGAAGGATTGACATAAACTTGAACAACTTCGTGTCCATCCATTTCACCAACATTACAAACATCACACGTGATTTCTACAGTATCAGAATCAGTCATTTCTTTTGCTGATACACGGATGTTTTCATAAGTGAAACGGGTGTAACTTAACCCGTGTCCAAAAGGAAATAAAACGGGTTTATCCGCAGTTTCATAATAACGATATCCAACCAGTACACTTTCACGATAATGTTGGTGGTATAACTGATTGGCAAAATAACGATAACTTGGAACATCACTGTATTTAAGTGGATAACTTTCGGTAAGTTTTCCTGATGGATTCACATGGCCCATTAGGATATTTTTAATCGCTAATGCACCGGCTTGTCCTGGTAAATATGCGTGAACGATGGCTTGGACTTTATCGTGCCAAGGCATGGTCACAGGGCTACCGCCAAATAAAACCACAACAATGTTTTTATGAACATCTGTAAGGGCTTCGATTAAAGCGGTTTGTGCATCACTTAAATCTAAGTGCTTACGATCGAAACCTTCTGATTCATCACGGTCACTTAACCCCAAACAAACCACAACAACATCTTTGTTTTCTACTGTTTGCATTGCTTGATTAATCAAATCAGTTTGTGGTTCCCACTGATCGACTGAATAACCCGGTGCATAAACAGCGGAACTAAACAACGCTTTAAGCTCTGTTACCTTGGTTGGATTAACTTTTGAACTGCCCCCACCTTGAAAACGTAAGGTTTCAGCAAACTGACCAATTAACGCCATATTCGTCTCTGTTTGAAGCGGTAAAACACCGGTGTTTTTAAGTAAGACTATCGATGCTTCTGCGGCGGATGTTGCCAGTGTATGATGTTTGTCTAAATCACATGTTTTGGCAGTGTTTAACGCCGGTTGAACATGATTAATTAACGATAAAATACGTCTAACCGCTTGGTCAACAATCACCATGTCGAGTGTGCCATCTTCAACCGCAGCAATAATGCGATTTGTGTGACTATTTTGCGGTCCAGGCATTTCTAAGTCTAATCCCGCTTTCAATCCTTCAATACGACCATTTGTCGCACCCCAATCAGACACAACCATACCTTTAAAACCATAGGTGTTTCTAAGTAAAGTGTTGAGTAACGGCATACTTTCTGAAGCATAAATGTTATTTACTAAATTGTAAGCACTCATAACAGCCATGGGTTGAGACTTTTGAATCGCAATATTGAATGCTTTTAAATATATTTCATGCAAGGCACGTGGATCAACAACACTATTAATTGTCATTCTACGATGTTCTTGGTTATTGACAGCAAAATGTTTAATGGTCGCACCAATACCTTGTGATTGAATCCCGTTAATCATCGCTGAAGCCAAACGGCCCGATAACAAAGGGTCTTCTGAATAATACTCAAAATTACGGCCACATAATGGGTTTCTCTTGATGTTAACACCCGGTGCTAATAAGAGACCAACACCTTCTTGTTTGGCATGGTTTGCAATCGCAGAACCGACTGCATGAATGAGGGTTTCATCCCAACTATTGGCAAGACATGCAGCGGTTGGAAAACTTACCGCTTTTATACTATTGTACATGTCCATTTGATGGTTTAAATCAACCTGTTTACGGAGTCCATGCGGCCCGTCTGCCATACATAGACTTGGCACCTTGTAATCCCTAAATTCATGGGTTTCCCATAAGTTTTTACCACTGAGTAAAAGTGCTTTTTCGGCCAAAGACATGGCCTTGATAATTCTTTCTATATCCACGTTGAACACCTTCTTTCATATTCATTATAACACCCGCATTAAAAAGCGAAAGATTTTTATCAGAGATTTAACAATTAGATGCATATAAGCGGATAGATTGAGACTTAATATGCTATGCTTATTACAACAGTTTATGGGGGTGTTTTATGGAAGAACTATTGCCATTTATCATTGTTTTAATAATCACATCGATTGGTATTGTAACTGGGTATCTTTTACACCGTATAAAACCGATTTTAATCTTTATGCCGACATTTTTTTATACACTGATTGCCGTTATTTTTTATGGACTTACTGTTTTCATTGATTTTGGTATGGGGAATATCGCATTCTTACTCTTCGCCATTATTTTTGGTATTTCAGCGCTACTCAATTTATTGTTTGTGCTCAGTTATCGCTATCAAACTAAAAAGAAACCCAAAAATTAATGGGTTTCTTTTCTTATTATCGTATCAATCCAACGCTTGGTTTCTGTAATGGTGTCTTTGGTGATTTGATGGCCAGCGTTTGTCCAATGGACAAACAAACGCGCATCGGCGTGTTTGAGCAAAGAAATTAACTGTTTAACCTCTTGTTTCGGACTGATTGGATCATTAATTCCAGCACTAATGAACACATTTGTGTTCACATGTGATGGCAATCCGATGTTTTTGATGGGCACCACTGGATTATATAACACTGCTTTACTAATTGTCTTGTTGTCGTGAAAAAGTATACTCGCGATTAAATTAGCACCATTTGAATAGCCTAATGCTATGATGCGATTTAAGTCAATTTGGTTGGTTTGTGATAATGTCTTGATACGATTTATCATGGCATAGGTGCGATTGATTAAGTCGGTCTCATCAAACACGCCAGGTGACAGTCTTTTAAAAAAACGATTGGCACCATACTCATTTACATCACCACGAAAACTTAAGTACCCTGATTTGGGATTTAGCAGGTTTTTAATTGCAATTAAATCGTCTTCTGTGCCGCCTGTGCCGTGCAATAAAATGAAAAAGGGATGCGCTGAATCACCTTTATGGTATAAATGTTCCATGATTTACCTCCTAATATAATCTGGGCTGTTAATAAGGGTTAGTTTCTCTAAAACACTGTATGAATTGACTATTTTTAGGTGAAAACTTACGACTTTCTGTGCTTTTTGATGCGTTTCAGGCTTACTTATAGTACCCTTATGGTCAATAGACGTAACAATAATCAATCTTGCAAGTACACTGCCCAAGCGCCATTTGCATGGCGCTTTTTTTAGTCCGTTACTTTAACGCTTAATTTCCCAGCTGATAACACCTTTATTGATGCAACTATGTGTACTTCTATGCTAACACAATCATATATTTTATGTGTTGTTGATGCAAAAAAAAGATGAGTTAAACCCATCTCATTCAATAACTCTTTTTTGATGTGTTACTGGATTCACCTGAATCACGAAAGGCGAACCAGAAACACGGTAGTATACCCAATGATTGATGAGGACTAATTCCTCAACATTGCCGTCTAATGTCATGATGCGTTCAACCTTATTAGGGTCATTAAACAAGGTTCTATATAATGTGGCGTCTTTCGTGAAATAGACGTATGTTCCATCATAGTTTAGATTTTTGACATTACCAGTAGCCACCTCAATAAACTCATTGTCTTCTTCGTGATAAATGTAAACACCAGTGGTTTGTCCAATCCTTGCGATCAACACAAAACTCGCTTGGTAGTTTTGATTGTAGCGAATGACAAACAGCGCTTGCAGTTCGGTCACGTCAAATTCGGTATCTAAGTTAACGATGGTTGAACGGCCTGCCCCAGACCCTTCATCTCTTATCTCTATTTGAAGTGGATTTGATCCTGTCATGTATGCTCTATTACCATAAAAACTGATGTGATTGGCATTATAGATTGTACCAAATGGGCTTTCATTTCGTTCTGAATAACGTGCCCAAGCAACGCCCCAATTGCTATCAAACTTAAGGTGAATTTGATGGTTTGTTAATTGTAAAAAATAATGCACTTCTTCATACACTAAAGTCGTGGCAGATTCACTAATGTCATAGCGGTAAAAAAAACCATCATCAGAGTTAATATAAAACAATGAGTCATCCCGATAATTTAAATAAATAGCACGCCCACTTGTCAACGGATTCAATACAGTTAACTGGCTGGTATGCGGATCAAATCGATATATATTACCCCCTGAACCAATGTAATGCACATCGGATTGATTATTATAAACAGCGATGCCAGCATTGTTGATATTACCGTTTGTATTGCCAAGTGAGTTAAAATAAGAAATAACCTCAGTAACGAGTAAAGGATCTCTGTCAGGTTCTGTGGTGTCATCAGGTTCTGTGGTGTCATCAGGTTCTGTGGTGTCATTAGGTTCTGTGGTGTCATTAGGTTTTGTGATGTCACCATTAACTACTGGTGGTGGCGTTCTTCCTTGTTGTGTACCAAATGGATCATGGTGATAACTGGTGATGAATAGACCGATCAACAATGTAAACATAAACGCCAAAAAAGTAATGGCTTTAATCGTTTCTAATGATAGTGCTTTAAGATATACGAAAATTTTAGCAAAAAAGGTCATTAGTAAACTCCCTTATACATTATTTTTACCATTTGTTTTGAATGTCTTCAGCAAAACCCATCATGTCTTTAATAATTATTGTTTTATTGTTATCTAAAACTATCTGACCGTTGAATAACCCAAAAACTTGATGTTGCTTACTTTGTAAAACCCCCACTGAAATCATGTCTTTGCGATCAATCAGTGGTGTCATTGTTAATTCGATTCGCTGATCACTTGACGTAAACTGCCATGGTTCTAAGTATCGTTTGTTTCCTTTATCATCTTCTTTGATATGAAACGTTATGTCGTTTGTTTTGTGTGCTTTTCCATCGTAAAATATCATGTTTTCTGTCGCAGTGCTGTTATCGCCAAAACCGTAACCTAGATTAAAGGCAATATGCTTTCCGTTTTGATAGCCTTGTGCCATTGACCAAAACCATTGATTTTTATATGGCCAAACACCGCGACCCCAATCAAGCAACCCCAAACTTTTTGCATCAAAGCGTTTCACTGCATTATTAATGATGATTTGACCGTTAACTTTAAATCCTGGTATTTTCTGATTGTAGTAAAATTGTGTGGGTTTTTCTTTAAACGGGACAACAATAACCATACTCTCTTTAGGTTCTTCGGTCAGATACACATCAATTTCAATGGGTAAGTTATTTTGAAATTTTGGAAACTTTACGTATAAATGCCGACTATTACCATTGTAATCGAAAGTGAATCGCGTATTTTTTTTATGAATATCGATGCGTCCTAGCATCGGTGTTTCTGGTAAATTTAGTTTCCCTAAAGACATCGGAATAATATGACTTTTAGTCACATAATGTTTGGTTTTAAAATCAATATAAGAAACACTTAATAACCCCAAATAGCCATTATCAGCAATGGTTAGTGCCAACCCGAAATCAGGCCCTTGACAGTAAAAGTAATCCCATTCTTTAATTCTAATTTTAGGCGCATTAATCGCGTTTCTGTTATATGTTTTAACATGTTCGGTATGGTAGCCTGATTCATTGAGTACACCCAAATCGTTTAACAGTTTTCCTGGTTTAAGTTTATTTTGCATCATTAGACCCCAACTCAGTTTGACTTAAAATCAAGTGGCTTTAACGTTTCAATAATTAAGTCAAATATTGCTTTATTCGATGGTTTACCCGTCACAACGGCATCGACGATGATCTGTCTTTCTTCCCCTGTGAGCATAACACTCACCGTCGCAGTTTCATCGAGAATCGATGCCTCATAAACCATCATCACAATATTAACTTTTCCTTGCCTTCTGGTAATGCCCCGAACTTTTTGTACTTGTAAACCGCCATCACGCATCACTGTATCCAATGTTTTCGCAATACTTTGGATTGGACCTTCACCTTTTAAACTAATATGATTCATGATAGATGCTTTAGCACAGTTTCATATTCTGAGACTTTGAAGCCTACCAATACATGCTGGCCAATCACAACAATCGGGCGTTTAATTAACATCCCTTGTGAAGCCAATAATTGAATGTGTTCTAATTCAGTCATTTCGGAAAGTTTGTCTTTGAGTCCGAGTTGCTTATAGACATTGCCTGATGTGTTAAAAAAACGTTTAAGCGGTAACCCACTTTTTTGTATCCAACCTGTCAACTCTGACACAGTTGGTGTTGACTCAACGATATGTCTTGATTCAATCATTATGCCTTGTTCTAACAAATATTTTTTTGCTTTTTTACACGTACTACACGGTGGGTACTCAATAAATAATGCTGTCATTTAGTCACTCCCTTTTCAATTAAAAACTGTGTTAACTTCTCTTTAAAAACGTTGTTTTGAATGGCTTTTCGTTTTGGAATTTTAGTGTATCTTTTTGTAAATTTTCTTTGTTTTTGTTGTAAATGGCGACGGGTGAGTAGTTGATCGATATTAGATGCTTTATAAAACCACCCATCATGATGCATCGCATAAGCTTTTTTTGAAAGAATGAGTGCCGCAAGTCCATAATCTTGGGTAATCACTAAATCACCATTCAATGTATGTGAGATAATGGCGTGATCAGCACTATCCTGCGCTTGATCAACCAAAATCACAGTGCCATACTCTGTTTCTAAGTGATGGTTATAATCACTAATAATTAGTAATGGAATCTTAGCAAAAGAAGCAACAGCAACAACTTCTTTTAAAACCGGTGTTGCATCAGCATCTAGCACTATTTTCACGGTTTACGACCTTCCTTTATGAACTATAATTATCTCTTATTGGTGTATCAATATTATTATAACATATCCTATAAACCGAGAATGCGTAAATCAGTTACATACATAAAAACAATTGTTTAGACATATTCTGATTGTTAAGTTAAACTTGTAATGCAACTCATTAAGATTAAACTGTATAATGTGGTTTACATGTTGTTAAAATTTTTGTTTTTTTGTACCATTATTTTGGGTAAAAAAACCCCTTTTGAAAGGATTGATTAATAATGAAAAAGATATTTCTGCTACTTTTACTAATGACCTTAACTTTGGTCGCATGCAACACAAAAGAAACGTCTGATCCCAGCCAAGAAAAAATAGATCAGGCAATTGGAATTATTGAGTTACTGAGCCCTTTAAACGCGTTAGTCATTGAAGAAGATTCGCAAACCGAAAAAGTGCGTGTTGTCACTGAATTTTTGCAAAACCACAGTGAATTAAAACCGTTAGGACTCACAATCTCTGTCTCCACAATTGATGGGTTAACGTTTGTTGTAACACTCTCTAAAGAAACACATATTAAATCGGTTAACATCACTGTCAGTGACTTTATTGTTGAAACAGTTGACCATGAAAGCATCGTCGATGAAGCCATTAGATTGATTGAATCTAGTAATACTTATCCAACCATCGAAGTCACAGACGATTCTGAAGAAGCCTATCTTAAAGGCATTATTGATTATCTATCACGCTTAGATGGAATGGATGATTTACGCGTTATTCTCGCTGTTACTTTCAACCCCGAGCATTGGAATTACCAAGTTGAGATCACACGTGGTGATGTCACTAAATCTGTGGATTTTAATGTCGGTGATTTTAGAGTTGTTAAGCCGGTGATTGATCCTTTTCTTTACATACTCGTGGATGCCGTTCGCGATCATTTTGGTGAAGATTATGCGCCAAGTTCACCCATTGGTGAACAACAGTTAAATGAAATGTATGGTTTGAGTTCAGAGTGGATGGTTGATTTTTATGCCGAAGGTCCGATGTGGACAATGGCTGTGGATTTATTCATTGGTATCAGTGTTAAAGAAGGCCACATCGATGATGTCGTTGAAGCACTAAATAACTACCGTGAATATTTGATTAATGATTCGTTTCAATATCCGATGAACATGCCAAAAGTTGAAGCCAGTAAAGTCCATGTAATGGGTGATTACGCGTTCTTAATTTTACTTTCTGCGCCGTTCGATGGTGCTGATGAAGACGCAAAAGCGTTTTACGAAAGCATAAATGAAACAGCCATAGTTCAGATCAATAGCGCCTACAATAATTAGTCTTTAAAGGAGGTAACGCCAATGGTATTTAGCAGTATATTGTTTTTGTTCCGTTTTTTACCACTTGCGTTACTTTTGGTGTACATTGCACCAAAGAAATACCGCAATCTGATTTTATTCATCCTGAGTTTGGTGTTTTACTCTTGGGGTGAGGTTCGATACATTTTCATTATGCTCGCAAGTGTGGTTGTTGACTATACGGCATCGAACTTAATTGAAAATCATCGGTCTAATGCACAAAAAATGAAAATGTTTTTGTTGATGTCCATCGTCTTTAATGTGGGGATATTAGTGTTTTTTAAATATACAGGTTTTTTCACACACAACCTAAACACTGTGTTCGGGTCGGATTTACCCATTCTTGAGTTTACATTACCGTTAGGGATTAGTTTTTATACATTTCAAACCATGTCTTATACGATTGATGTTTACAGAAATAAAGTAAGTGCAGAAAAAAACATCATTACCTTTGGTACTTATGTGGCTTTATTCCCCCAACTTATTGCAGGTCCTATTGTTAAATATCGTACAATTAAGGAAGAACTGCAAAATCCAGTGCTCACCGTTCAAAAGTTTGAAACAGGGATTAAGTTTTTTATTGCTGGGCTTGCAAGCAAGGTATTAATCGCAAATAACATTGGCATGATGTGGGATGATATTTTAGCTTTATCAAACCCAACCATGATTACCGCATGGTTAGGTTTGATAGCTTTCGGACTGCAAATTTACTTTGATTTTTCTGGATATTCCTACATGGCCATAGGTCTTGGACACATGCTTGGGTTTAGTTTTCCTGAGAACTTTAACTTCCCTTACATCTCAAAAAGCATGACTGAGTTTTGGCAACGTTGGCACATGACACTCGGCTCTTGGTTTAAAGAGTACGTTTACATTCCCCTTGG
>SKFU01000060.1 GCA_007117835.1 Candidatus Izemoplasma sp.
CGATAATTAAGAAAACCATTAAGTAACGCTAGATACATACCACCTAGGTTCGCAACATGAAGTCCATGATGTGTATTTTTATGCGCATTGTCTAAATCTAAAGACAATGTTTGGTAAAAGTAATCATACGCTTTTTCTAATTTTCCGAGTTTTGCGGCTTGTAGTGCATGCACACAGGTTGATAAACTAGAGTCATGGGTGGTTCGTTCTTCATAATAGTTAAAACTATCATTCATAATATCTATTGGTCGATTATTTAGAAGTACATGGGACAATACGGTGTCTGCCTGTTTTAATACTTGGTGACGATAAATCGTGAGTGGATGATAATGCAATAACAAAGGATACTTGGCTGGATCCGCATTTTCAAAATCCCAAGGCTTCTTTGATAAGAAACTAGCATCTTGCACATCAATATTCAAAACTTTATCAAAAGGTAACACAATGTTAGTCGCAATGTCTTTAAAAATACTCATTTCTTCGTCTGAAATTGAACTCATTTCATATTTTTCTATATAATCAATCAGATATTCTAAATGAAACTTTAACATGCTATTCGTGTAGTAATTATTATCAATCACCGCTGTATATTCATCCGGTCCTGTGACATGATGCAAGTGATATTTGCCTTCATGTTTATGCACTACGTGTTTGAAAAACCTGGCAGTTTCTAACAAAACTTTAAAACCCCTATTTTTCATAAAACGTAAGTCATCATACAGTTGAACATATTTGATATAAGCATATGCAATGTCACAGTTGATATGATATTGTGCGGTCCCTGCCGCATAATATGCGCTTGTTTCATCACCATTAATTGTTCTCCAAGCAAACTTAACGCCTTCATAAACGCCTAATTTCTCTGCTTCTTTCTTTGCATTTTCTAATTGGAAATAGCGATACTCTAACAAGTTTACTGCGAGTTTTTGATCGATTTGCATAAAGAATGGCAATAAATAGATTTCAGTATCCCAAAATGTATGACCTTCATAGCCTTCACCACTTAACCCTTTTGCAGGAATATTTGTTCGTGGACTATGACCACCCGCGGTATAGAGTTGGTATAAATTGTAAAAAATAGTATCACTAATAACTGGATCATGTTTTGACTCAATCTCAATCTCTGCCATTTCAGAAAAAGACTGTAAAGCTTCTTCTTGCATTCGATAGAGTTGGTTGACGTCGTGTTTATGAATCAAGTTTAACCCTGACTGATACATCGGATGCATTTCAGGATGATCTAGACTATTGTAATATAATACATATTTATCAAACGAAAACGATTCATTTGGTTTTAGTGCAATCTGTCTACTTGCATGAATCAATCCTTGATAGTCTTCATAGCTGAATGATTGAGAATGTGTCATTCCGGCAAGCAACTTAAACTGAGTATTCATTGTTTCAAGTTCAATGTAACCATGATTCGATTCGATCATTGAATCGAGGACGTTCAACTTCTCAGCATGTTTACTACCCGCGCGTGGGTCATCTTTTGACACGTAATTTTTCACTTTACCATTCAGTGACGAAATGATTTTGATATCACCATTAAAATTCAGACTTTCAATGGTCGCAGATATCATGAACAACGGTTTATATTGCAGATGAGTCATCCGCTTAAATGTTAAACGAAACTGGAAACCTTCTTTCGTTTCATAAACGACAATGCGTTCGGTGTATCCTTGATTCAAATGGTAGCGTCGCTTTAAATCTATGAGTTTGCAATGTGTCAGTGAAAGCGGTTCGTTATTAACATAAAAGACAATGCTTTGACCATCAGGTATATTGACAATCGTTTGTCCAATTTCGGGAAACCCAAAAGCTTTTTCTCCATATTCAATTGGGTGACTATCATAGAAACCATTAATATATGCCCCACGAATGCTTGAATGATACGGGACATCTTCTTCAAAGTTTCCACGAACACCCATGTAATTGTTTTGCGTGACAAATATCGTTTCATCCGTACAAATAGATGCAATATCTTTTCTATTGTCTCGTTGCAGGATCATTAGATACTCCTTTACTGAGTTGACTTTAAGGTTTCGTACAGTGCGAGAATGTTAGGAAAATGAATGTCAGCATCCGGAAGGTTTTCTTGGTTACCAATGCCAATTGCAAACATATTCGCAGCTTTAATGGCTCGGACACCTGCATCGGCATCTTCGATACCAATGCACGCTTTTGCATCAAGCCCATAATGCAACATTGGTTCTAAAAAAATATCTGGATGTGGCTTGCTTCTAAGGTTTTGTGGATTCACAATATAATCAAAAGCCTGGTCGATACCTAATGCCTTAATCAGTGTAGGGCCGTTTTTACTCGCACTGCCTAGTGCGAGTAAAATGCCCTTAGATTTGAGGAGTTTTAGGAGTGGCTTAACACCTTCGAATAAATGACTTTCATCGAAATCTTGAATTAATGACTGATAATGCTTATTTTTTTGATCTTGTAAGCGTTGTTTTTCATCATCACTAAACACCCTGTCTGTGAGTTCTAAAATGCGGTTAAGTGATTCTGTACGCGAAACACCTTTTAGCTTTTCTTCAAACTCTGGGGCAAGAGTAACACCAATTTTTTTTGCCATCGATTGCCACGCAGTAAAGTGCTGATTACTTGTTTCTGTTAAAACGCCATCTAAATCAAAAATCACAAGTTTAATGCCTTCGAGCATTATTTCACTGCCCCTGAAGTCATACCTTTAATAATGTGTTTTTGGGCAAATAGAAATAGAATAACAACTGGCACTGCAGATAATATGAGTGCGGTTAGAATTAAATCCCATTGACGCACATATCCACCAGCTAAGTTTGCAACTGCAAGCGGTAATGTTTGTGTTGAACCGCCGGTACCAATTACTAATAATGGTAGTAAGAAGTCGTTCCATATCCATAGTCCATTAAGCACCAATAAGGTTACAAATATTGGCTTTAAAATTGGAAGCACAATTCGGAAAAACACTTGTGGTCGACTGCATCCATCGATAATAGCTGCTTCTTCGATATCCAGTGGAATCGATTTTATGAAACCATGAAACAAAAACACACTGA
>SKFU01000084.1 GCA_007117835.1 Candidatus Izemoplasma sp.
ATGTTGTTTTTTCGGATAGAAATAAAGCGATTTATGGTGAAATAGAATTTGTTTATGATCCCGTTGATAGTAAAAAAGACAAATGGTTAGATATAGTTTCTTTAAAAAATAGCGATAAAGAATCTGCTTTTGTTTTCAGGATCAATCAAGAGTCTGGTTTTTTTCAAACATACTTTGGCGATGGGGTTAAGTTACATGGAAACTTTAAAATAGATGTTGATAATTTTTTGGGCCGGGTGTCGTTGCTAAAATACTGGCGAGGTAGGGATTTTACATTCTTCTCTATTAGTAACGGTGATGTGTGTTTGGTTCGCTTTGCAATGCACAAGAACAAAGTTGCTTTCAATGTGCCAGCTTCACGGTACAAAGAAGGGGGCCGGGCAGGCGGTGTTGACGTTAAAAGGATTGGTTTCACCAACCTCCCAGCTGACGATATCTCTTTAGCGGCGGCTGAAGAGCTGATTTTGAATTCAACTGGCGTCATAAAAGATTCGGATTATTATGATTCTCTTAATAATTTGGGCGTAGCTTTTTTTTCATTAAAGAATTTTGATAAGTCGCTTTCGTTGTTTGAGGTTGTCTCTTGTGCTTCTTCAAAAAATGCACATAAGGTTGTCTTTACAAGAGCGAGGACTTGCATTAATAGACTTTATGGCCCTTCGGATAGGGGAAAGGCTTGGCGTAGGTTCTCGAGCCAAGAGGACTCAATTTTTGGGAAAGTCAGAGAAACTGTTTTTTCCAGCAGTCAAAGAGAGTTGACTGTTGATTTCAAAATAGCTGTTGATAAATTGTTTACATCCCCCCCTTATGAATTTTCTGATGAAGAAAAAAATCTTTTGACAGATGGCTTTGAGTCATTACTGAAAGGTGCAAGAGGCGAGCAGCCCAACGAAATTCCTAGTATCTCACCAACGAAAGTTGTAATTGTTTCGGGCATGGGGTGGAGCGGCTCAGGCGCTGTGTATGACTACTTGAGAGAATTTAGCGAGGTCGTGCCGATTAAAGGTGAAACACCCTATATTGAAGGGGCTGAATCCCTTCGTATGATATACGCCTCGCTTAGTGATGACGAAAAGCTGAAAAAAAGAATTTTCGATTTCTTTTTTTATGCCCTTGTTGGCCATGGCTTTTATAGAGGTGGTGGTGACTTTAAACTATTTGGACATGCTCGAAAAAAAATGATGGGTGAGGGAGCATTTGAGTACTTAACCTCTGTCCGTGATTGGTGTTTAGTTGCTTCTTCGGTGTTGGCAGAGAAGGGCGAGCAGCGGGACTATTTTTTTTCGCTACTTTCTGACTTAACAATAAGCCGATTTTCTGTTGGTGAAAGTATCCCCGAGGGGATGATCGCCCTGTTGGACAATGTTGTTCATATTAGTAATTCTCATCAGTGCATAAAGTTTCTCAGTGGGGCCACTCTCTTCTGTACCTTTAGAGACCCTAGGTCAAATTACGTGGCATTGGTTCGTGAAGCAGCCTATTTTAATTCAGATGCTAAAGATTATATTAACAATAAAAAAAACGAATATGAAAAAAACCTTAAAACAGTGGAGGCAGCAATTGATATTGCTAAGGGGGCGCGAAATAAAGAGGTTGAAGTGGTGCAGTTTGAAGAGTTTGTGCTTTCTGAAAAATATCGTGAGCGTTTAGCTTCTAGGCTGGGGCTAAATATGAGTGGGCATAAAAAGCACCTGTATTTTAAACCTTGGGAGTCAATGCGCAATGTAGTGCTTCATCAGGAACATCCAGATCAAAGTGAAATAAGATTAATAGAGAATGAACTCAACCAATACTGCGTCGAACCGTGCGTTAGCTACCATAATAAACACAATCGGTGCGATTAATTATGGCGAATTTAAAATTAAATGTAAAAGTTTCTTTTTCGGACCATCGTGTAAGATTTTCAGGTGAACTAAGTGACGGTGATTTTGAATCTATTTTAGTTAATTATAATGGCTTGCCTTTGATCACTGTTAAGGTGGTGAAAAGGAAGTTTAGTTTTTATATCGCGAATGCTAAAGGTAGGATGCCACGTAACTCTTTATTTACTTTTGTATGCAATGGACAACAGTTATGTGATTCAAGTTGTGTGGTATTGCCTGAAGATGCTCTTCATCATGGTGGTGATGAGCAAGAGTTGAATATACAAAAAAAACTTGAAGAAGGTTTGTTTTTGAATAAAAAAGGGGGGTTTAGTAAATATAAACTTGATCAAGATGTAAAAAAAGCATACCTCGATTTGTATAATGAATTAAAATATTTTTTGAAGCGTGAATTCAATTTTTCAGTTCACGTAACCCATGGTACCTTGCTTGGTGCAGTAAGGTGTGAAGACTTCATCGATGGAGACGATGACTTTGACGCCCTTTATTTGTCTCGTAAAATGCATGTTGACGATGTGGTTTCTGAGAGAAAAGCGGTTTTCGATACGCTTAAAAAAGAATTTAAAGTTAGGCAAGGTACTACTGGTCATATTAAAGTTATAAAGTACGGTATAACTATTGACTTGATGCCCGCTTGGTATGATGGCGAACAACTAAACATCTCATCTTTCACATCAATGGATGTATCGGAGATTTGTTGGGATAGCGTTGCTTATCATTGTCTAGCTGGTGAGAGGGTAACGTCTTTATTCTGCTATCAAAACTTTTTGCTGCATCAGTATGGTAAAGAATGGAAAACACCAGATCCGAGCTACCGAAGTAAGCACGGACCTAAGCAAAAGAAAAATTTAGAAATTTTGAAAAAATGGGATAATTTTTAAGAGGAGTGTTATATGAGTTTGGTTTATGTTGGTATGAGTGCCGATCTGGTTCATCCCGGTCATCTTAATATATTGAAAGAAGCCTCTAACTATGGTGAAGTAATTGTTGGTTTATTAACAGACAAAGCTATCGCTAGTTACAAAAGAATTCCCTATATGGAATTTGAACAACGTAAGCAAGTAATTGAAAATATAAAAGGTGTTTCTCGTGTTGTGCCACAAGATACGCTTGATTACGTGCCTAAT
>SKFU01000049.1 GCA_007117835.1 Candidatus Izemoplasma sp.
GTGTTCACGATTGAAAACTTGTCGAGATACTTGAGAAAGAGGTTGTCATAATGGAAAAAAAACTTACTGTTCAAGAGATGTATGAAAAGCATCCAAAACGTTATTTCGTTGTGATAATGACCATTCTTGTCATTGGAGGTATGACCATATGGAGTGCAACATCCATATCATGGCCTAGCCTTAACCAAGCTGGGGTTACGATAGTAAGAACCATTTTTAGATCTTTGCTTAACCCGAATCTTGATTGGCTTTTTACCTTGCGTCCGATTGGTATTCCAAGACAAATGTTTGAAACAGTATCCATTGCTTTCTTAGGAACAATCTTAGGTGCCGTTCTCGCGTTACCTTTAGCGTTTATCAGTAGTCGCAACATTACCGGACCTTTTTACTCATTTATCGGCATTTTATCTGTGACTTTAATTCGTACATTCCCGGTATTTGTACTCGGGCTCATGTTTGTCCGCGTGACAGGACCAGGACCTTTCGCGGGTGTTATGACGATTGGCTTGGCTTCGATTGGTATGATGACCAAACTTTATGTTGAATCGATTGAAGATATTGATAAAGGCGTTATTGAAGCGCTTGATGCGACAGGCGCCACCACATTACAAAAAATTCGATATGGCATTATTCCACAGTTAAGCGCGAACTTTGTTTCTAACTCAATATATCGTTTTGAAATCAATGTCCGAAATGCGACCATCTTAGGACTAGTCGGCGCTGGGGGAATTGGTTCAACACTGATTTGGGCGATGGCTGCTTATCGTTGGAAAGATGCTGCTGCAGCCCTTTGGGGGATTATTGTTGTTGTACTAGTGATTGAGTTCATCTCAACTAAAATCCGAAAAAGTTTGGCCAGTTCAGACTCATAAAAAGATTTTCTGTCATTGATAGGGATCAAAAAGTAAAATGAGTACCCAGTCGTTTTCTCTACTGGGTACTCATTTTATCATTCTAGAAGTGGATTGCTTAAAACTACTATGTGTGATATAGTAATTTTAATATTTGAAACACTATTTTATAGAATGGAGATTAAAACTATTAGACCGTTAATTATAGGCGATATTATCGCTAAATTACCGATTGTACAAGGTGGCATGGGCATTGGTGTGTCTTTATCAAGGCTGGCATCATCTGTTGCGAATGCGGGTGGTATTGGTGTTTTGTCTGCGGCCGGACTGGGGATGCTTTATAACAAAGCAGACAGTTATGAAGAAAACTCAATTGAAGGATTAAGACATGAGATTCGTAAAACTAGAGTTATGACCGATGGGGTATTAGGGGTTAATATTATGGTCGCCATGACAAATTATTCTGAGCTTGTTAAAGTGGCGATTGAAGAAAACATTGATGTTATATTTGCCGGGGCTGGATTGGCACTTGATTTACCTAAATATTTAAGTCAAGATTCGCCCACTAAAATAGTTCCGATTATCTCATCGGGTAGAGCGGCTAAAGTACTTATTAAAAAGTGGCTTCAAAACTACGATTATCTTCCCGATGCGTTTGTCTTAGAAGGACCACTCGCAGGTGGACATTTAGGCTTTAGTAAAGAGCAAATTGACAGTCCTGATTATGTGTTAGAAAAACTACTCGTTAACGTTTTACAAACAATAAAACCGTTTGAAGAAAAACACAATAAAACCATTCCAATTATTGTTGGTGGTGGCATTTATACAGGTCAAGACATAAAAAAGTTCTTAACACTTGGTGCATCTGGTGTGCAAATGGCAACGCGTTTTGTAACGACACATGCGTGTGACGCGGAAGAGGCGTTTAAACAAATGTATATAAATGCACGAAAAGAAGATATTATTATTGTGGATAGTCCGGTTGGATTACCTGGAAGAGCCATTCAAAATCAATACCTTAAAGACGTAAAAGCCGGTTTAAAAAAACCGTTTACTTGTCCGTATGATTGCATTATTACCTGTAAGAAAGAAGCCGCACCCTATTGTATTACTCTGGCACTATTAAATGCGAAAAACGGCAAGTTACATAACGGGTTTGCCTTTGCGGGAAGTAACGCTTACCGTGCTAAAGAAATCATTTCTGTTAAGACATTGATTTCTACGTTAAAAAAAGAATATAATGAATCATCTTAAGGTGTTTTTAGTTGTCTTTTTTAAAGTGTTTTGGATTGTATAAACAACAACCATAGAGTAGACTTTAGTAATGCCAATCGCACAAAACCAAAGTTATTGATACGCGGTTGGTAAACTGTTTATTCTAACTGTGTTTATACTAAAGTAAATCATGCGTAAGGGGATTTTTAAACGAATTTTAAGCCACGTTATACCAATATCGCTAGGGAGGGCACGTATGAGACTTATATATGCATTTAAACATTTGATAAAAAACTATCGATTTATTATGCCGACTTATATACTGTCTGTCCTTAGTTTGTTAGCGGTTTCCCATATTGCGCCAGTTGTTGGGACTATTTTAATACTACCTATTGGTATTGGGGTAGCCCGTGTCATGATTAATGCCGCAGAAGCCCAACCGAATGTTTTAAAAATACCGATACTTCTTGGGTTTAAACCAACGCTTTATGCAAGAAACCTTATTTTCTTAGTATTAAGACAAGTACTAATATATCTTCCTATTGCATTGGGGACATTGTTATCAGGATTTGTGTTTGGATTATTTAAGGAGTTCACCTTAGATATTGGGTTGATTGTTTTAAATTTACTTGTCTTTGTATTACCATCTGCGATTATTTCATTAATGCTTTCGATGGTGATTTACTTAATCGCTGATGAACGTTTCGATCATCGCAAGCATAATCCTTTAAAAGTCAGTGCACAAATCATGAAAGGTCATTACCTAAGACTTATTTTTGTAAGACTATTTTTTGCGCCTTGGCTTGCGTTACAGTCCTCAGGTCTTGTTTTTTTACTGATGACATACTACTCAAAGTTATTCGGTGGAAATCCTCCACAGGGCATTTTACGACCGGCATTTCTTATAACGCCTTTGGTATTATTGTTCATTATGCCGTGGTATCAAATGATCCATGCAGAATTATATGCAAAGTTAAGACATAAGGTTAAAGGGTATCAAAGTTAGCAGTTTCAGATTAAATCAAAAAAGATAATAAACACTATTCTTAAAAACACTCAATTTACGGGTATAAATCCAGTGCTTAGATGATCTTAGTACAACACAAAAGATTAGATACGCACTTTTTTATTGGTTAAAATAGACTAAAAAAAGCAGACTTACCAAAACAAAAGAAATCTAAGGTGTTAATCGTTAATACAAGCCATAGGTTTGATTAACATCTTGAACAAAAATAATACCATTGCCTGGTTTATTGATATCGAGTGCGTCAACGATGGTTTTTGTAATGTTGTTGACATCATCGGTTTTTGCTAAAATCAGGACAACTTCTTTTTCTGGAGAAATTGCCATATTAAAGAGTTTGCTTGTTTCATGGATGCCAGAACCTCTGGCATTGATAATCGTACCACCACGTGACCCAGCTTGATTTGCAGCGGCAACAACATCTTCAGCTTTACCTTTATCAACAATCGTAAAAATAGCTTTATGCATTGGTTTATTCACCTCTTTATAAGATTGTGCATCAGAATATAAATGTGAACCCAGTATTTTGGAAACAAGGATTGTAAATGCGATGCCATGATTGGGTCTATTGAACTTGAACTTTTCAGCGATGGCATCAAAGCTTGCGTCAATCGTACTGCGATCTAAAAGCATCAATAATATTTCTTTACGGGTATCAGTTAAATCAAGAAAATTAAGTAATTTATTGTGTTTGCTAGTGCCAATGCCTAGAAAAACTGTACCGCCAGACACGCCATATTGCTTAGCATACTTTAAGATTTTATTGGCATAACCGTGGTTCACAATCACACAAAATGCTTCTAATTGATTATCTGGATTCATTGACATTATCGATTCCTCCTTTAATGTTTTTAACTTTATATAGTAACCCCAACACTTGCAATGTAATAATTGGCGTCAAAGCCACTAAAGCGATTGTGCCTAAACCATCAAGCAAAATGCTGGCGTTAGGATAGGCGCCGGTTGCGCCATACATAAATGCGAGAATGAATGTTGCGGTCATTGGTCCAGTTGCAACACCGCCAGCATCATAGGCCATACCAACAAAAATTTTCGGTACGATATACATCAAAATCACTGCAATAATATACCCAGGTAACAACAAATGCCACACTTGTAATGGTTCAATAAACACCCTGAGTGCTGATAAAAACACAGCAATGCCAACACCCAAGGACATCGATATTAAGACAGCATTTTTCGAGATATATCCGGCTGTAATGTCTTCGATTTGTCGAGTTAAAACATGCACAGCAGGTTCTGCTAAAATCGTCACTACACCAATGAAAAAAGCTATCAACAAAAATAATGAATATTGTTCATTGGCAATGAGTGAAGTGCCAATGGCTGCGCCTACATCTATAAACCCACCCATGACCCCCATTAAAAATAAAAACAGTCCGAGAAATACGTAAATAAAACCTTTAAATATATGCATGAATTTTGAAAACCGCATCTTGAAAACAAGGCCTTGGGAAATCCCTAAAATCAACAGCAACGGTATCATTGCAAATGCGGTATCTTTTAAAGCGGGTTTGAGCGCTTCGGCAAAGACATTAAAAATGCTTGTATCTTCACGTAAAACGATCAGGCTTTGATTAACAAAAGCCACATCCTGACTCACTATATTTAAGATGAGCACTGAGATAATCGCACCGACAGATACGATTGCTATGGTGCCAAACGCATCTTGTTCTCCTGAACTACTGTCTTTTTTTAAATGAGAAACCCCATAAGCTAAACTTAGAATAAACGGCACCGCGAGCACACCTGTTGTTGCACCTGAGGCATCAAACGCGATGTTTATAAACTCGACTTGTGTGAATACTGCTAAAACCATCACAATACCATAAAGCAATGTCAATATAATATGTAAAGGTAAATTATAGATAATTCGTATAAATGCAACCACAAGCAATACTGAAATACCAATCGCCACAATCCATAGTAAAAGACTGCTTAAAACCAATCCGCCCGTGATTAATTGTATTTGATTGGCATAAACCAATAAACCTGGTTCAGCAATTGTCATGACAAATCCTAAAATCAATCCAGCGACAACGACAACCCAAAGCTTATTCAATTTTACAATACGTTCCCCTAAATAACTACCGAGTGGCGCAATGCCTAAATCAACACCAAGCAAAAACAGTGTGAGTCCTATAATAATTAACACAACGCCAAGGATAAACCGGATTAATAAATCACTTGGCAAAGGCACAATCAATAAATGGATGATGAATACAATGAAAACAATCGGTATTACCGACATTAAGATTTCTTTAAATTTTTGTTTCAGAAGCCCCATTCATAGACCACCCCTTTCAAGATGCTTAACGATTAATTAGCAACCCAGATTGAACTGCACGATATGGTTTTATTATACAACATTTTTGATGCTTTACACATTTGCTATCGATTTTTAATTATAGCGGTTAATTGTACCGATTCTTATCGTAAATATGCGTAGCATACATTGTAAATGTTTGTGATATACTAGTAGCAATACTGATGTCTAATTTATTAATAATGCGTCTTTACTGAAGACGTTAATATGGACTCAAAATCATTCGATTTGAATGCAAACACACCAACAATAACGAAAAAACTATGGACGGATGTGACGTGATGAAATACGAAAGTAAGTTAACATTGTTTGAAACGCAAGTAGCCATTAAAACACTAAAGGACTTTTTTGAGCGCCAACTGGCTAAAGAACTGAGTTTAACCCGTGTGAGTGCACCATTGTTTGTTATTCCTGAAACAGGCTTGAATGACAACCTGAACGGCATTGAAAAACCTGTCACATTCACGGTAGAAGCGCACCAAAAAGTTGAAGTTGTTCAATCTTTAGCGAAATGGAAACGTATGGCAATTTACAACTATAAAATCAACGAAAAAAACGGGATTTATACCGATATGAATGCAATCAGAAAAGATGAACAAGTCAGTCCTATTCACTCATATTATGTTGATCAATGGGATTGGGAACGCGTTATGCCTTTTAACCGAAGAAACAGTCGTTATTTGAAGCATATTGTACATAAAATCTATAACGTATTAAAAACTACTGATGAGTATATTGTTAAAATGTTTCCAACCTTAAAGCGTAAATTACCAGAGGATATCTACTTTATTACCGCGCAATCACTGGAAGATCTATATCCTAATTTAAGTAGTAAAGACCGCGAAAATGCCATTACTAAAAAACATCAAGCAGTGTTTATATCAAACATAGGGCACACTTTAAAATCAGGCCATGTTCATGATGACCGTGCACCAGATTATGATGACTGGACTTTGAATGGTGATATTTTGTTTTATAACAAAGTTTTAGACCAAGCCTTTGAAATATCATCAATGGGAATTAGAGTTAACGCAAAAACATTGCATGCACAACTTGTCTTTAAAAATACGCTTGATCGCTTAACCTGTGATTACCATCAAGCTGTTATGAACGACATACTACCACAAACTATTGGTGGTGGTATTGGGCAATCAAGATTATGTATGTTTTTTTTAGAAAAAGCACACATAGGAGAAGTACAAAGCTCGGTATGGCCGCAATCGATGATTGAAACTTGCAAAGCATTAAATATTCATTTGCTATAAACTCAACCTACGAAAATTTTCTACAGTGATTAGATACTGTATCGTGTTATAATAAAGGTGGTATTAAATATAATTAATGGAGAAAACGACAATGGTAAAATCATACGGCTATTTTTTTATGATTGGTTTACTTATTTTTAGTTTGTCAGCATGTAATTTACAACCCTCTGATAATGACACAAAAAACCCATATGAAAACGGAGATAACACCAACGATAACAATGATGATGAACCCATGCTTGAATCAGGATGGTATTTAGTCGACAGTTATTTTTCTTTACCCGATACATTGTCTTATACGCATCAAACGATGAGCGGCGAACAAGGCATTACAACGTTAACTTTCTTAAGTGAAACAGAAGGGCATGTTCATCTAGAAATACACACCCGTTGGGATGGTTATCACGGCAATGCAACGACTTATCTTGGTGAGGGTGAGTATTTATGGGAAGTACCTCAAACCTTTGTCCCACCGGGTGGGCGTGCACGCTTTAATATGTCTGTAAATCCAATCAGTACAGGCATGAACTTAAAAATCGTGGGTCATCATACCCACCCCTATGAAGGCTCAATGGATTCAGTTATTTTTTCTGCCGGTCTTCCTAATGATCCAGAAGAATGGCATGCATATTACATTGAAGGAACAACGATTGAAACAATTATGACTCGCGCATTTCCTCACGGCCAAAACAATGAAAAAATAAGCATTCGAATATATTTGTTTAATGGCTCAATGGGAGACATTTATTGGTATTATACATATCAATGGAACGAAGGTCATTCTAACGATTAATTATGATTTAACACAGTCTAATCATTCATAGTTTTTAATAAATAATTACAGTAAAAAGCACAAGGCTTAACATGTTGTTTGAGGTTAAGCCTTGTGCTTTAATTATGGTGTTATTAAGTAGTTCAGTGACTATCAAATGTATGCATAAAAGTAATCTTCAAGAAAAATACTCATGCTTAGTTGACACAATGCATTCAATCACCAAACAGTGAACCACATTCAAAATACATCATAAAGCACGTCAAGTGTTTTTAGTCGAACGTTGTGATTTCTTTTGTGTCTGGATGAACTTGGTAAATCACTGTGGAATTGTGTTGCCTGTAATAAACCCAATGATTCACAATGTTAACCTCAGCAATGTTACCGTTAAGAACTAAATACGGTTCTAAACTTTCAGGTGTATCGTAAGTAAAACGGTATAACGTATTCTGATGTAAAAAGTAGACATAAACTGAATCATAATTTAAGTTCGAAAAATCATCGATGTGGCCAGTTTTAATCGGTACCAGCGGGTCTTCTTTAGCAGCATAGTACATAAACATGCCTGAAATATTATGGGTTTCTAAGATCAACCCAACATTGTTTTGATACGATTGATCAAAGTTAATGAAAAGATAGTCTTTAATGTCAGTAACTTGATGTGCTTTTTCAAAGTCAACCCAGTTTGATCCCGCACCTTGTCCGGCATCTCTTATTTGAAGCGTTAAACTATTTTCAGGTAATAGTAAAACGCGATTGCCATACTCACTAAACTTAACGATGTTGTATGTGCGTGACATAATCCAGTTGTCTCTTGAAATGTAAAGACCCCATTCTAACCCATAGGTTCCATAGTGTAAAACATGGATACGACTGTCCATACGGTGTAAAAAGAAGACGTTTTCTTGATCTTCATCCAGTAAGCGTTCGAGGGTGTTTTCAGTTAAGTCGTAGCGGAACAACTCACCGCTGTCATTATGAATAAAATAAAGTAAGTTATCAAAAGTGTTTAGATGGGTTGCGCTGCCTGAAACAAACTGATAAATCACTTCTGTTTGACCCGTTACCGGGTCAAACGAATATAGCTTTTGATTTGAACTAATGTAATGTAGTTTTTGATGAAAGTCATGGGTAACACGCCCACCATTATTGACGTTTCCTGCAGTGTTTCCTCTGCTCGCACCGTAGAACCATGACCATTCTTCAGCAAAGTTCGTTTCATTGTTTGAATCATTATTGTTGTCGTTATCATCAGGGGTAGAACCATTAGGTTCTTGATTGGTGTCTTCTTGAGTTGGGGGTTCATTGTTATAATTTTCATCGTCACCATTGCCACAGGCAAACAACAAAGCTAGTAAGATGATTAAGCTTAACAGAACACATTTTTTCATTGAATTTCCCACCTTTTTAATAATATTGTATTCACTGAACATTTAAAGTATAAGCATATCATTTTTATCGAATGCCCAACTATCTGCATAGGCGACTTCAAACAAATAACCATCTAAATCTTCAAAATAGCCAGAATAACCACCCCAAAATACATGGCAGGCAGGTTTCACAATCTTTCCCCCTAGCGTCTCAGCTTTACTTAACACAGCGTCGACCTCTGCTTTTGATTTTGTGTTATAAGCGATGGTGATGCCAGAAAACGCATTTGTTTTTTTAGGTGGATTGATCTCATTAATATCCATCTTTAAAGCATCAATAGGATAAAGTGCTAGTTTCGTACCCTGGTTATTAAAAAAGACAATATCGATCTTTTCCTCATGACTTTGTTTGGTTTCAAAGCCAAGACCTTGATAAAACATAAAACTTTTTTTGATATCTTTCACACCCAATGTAATAATATTTAATCGATTCACATAATCACACTCCTATGTTTATTGTACAAAATATTTGCAATAAAAGCGATGCTTTATTGACAACAACAACACGTGATGAAACAAGGTTTGTGAAATCGTATTAATTATTTTATCGAAGGCGTGGTATTTTTTAAAATCCAACGCTTGATGAAAACCGCATCAAAAACAGATACTCACTTTAAACAAATGCTGAATTTTGACTACTTTATGAGGTTAATTATGCGCTATATAAGTGCAAAATAGACTATTTAAGTGATTTTGTTTGTAAAAACGCATAATATGACGGATAATTATAGTTATTTATAACTAAATTAACTCGTTAATTTAGTTACAATATAAAACAAAAAAATGCCATAAGTTTTTCATGAAAGTAAATCATTTTAAAAGGAGAGCATTTTATGAAGCAAAATCGATTATTAGTATCACTTTTCTTAGCTTTAATTGTGGTTGTCATTATTGTGTTTTTAATGTTTAGAGATACTAATGGTAAAGATAATATAATCATTTATAGTGAGGTTGAATTCAACGTTTCTGAAACCCATATTGACTGGCGCTATGTAGGGGAGGACACATGGTCTAATTTATTTTTATTGCCTGTGTTTACCGATGAAGATAGTGCAGCGGGTGGAAAGGTTGAATTCAATGTTTCTGAAACCCATATTGAGTGGCGCTATATTGGTGAGCAAACATGGCTAGAGTTAATCCCACTCTCTACACTTATCGTGCGAGATGGTGAGGATGGGGCTGTGTCTGTACACGGACACAATATGGTCATTGTACACAATGCAACAGAACTATTATCCGCTTTAGAGATTGAAACGGTTGAAACCATATTTATGGTAGGAACTATTGAAATTACAGATAAGGTGCTTGGGTCATGTACATGCATCGATTTTGCGGGTAAACAACTCATAGGTGATTTATACATAACACTTGCAAAAGCGATGACACTTGAGTTAACCGGTGGATTTAAATCAATCACTGTGGCGGGAGAAACGGTTGTCAAGGCAGGCACCCTTTGGGGCGACTTAATAATCGATGCACTCGATGTAACAATGCATAATACTCTGGATATCGAAGGAACGACTTACATTTACCAGATTAGTGACAGTTCTTTTATCACAGAGGCCATCCACCGTTTAGGCATTATTATGCTTGGTCGTGGTCGTATCGTTACAAACAATACACGATTTTTAACAAGCGTTAACATCGAAACAGATGAACAAGTGACTTTAGAAGGTCAGCAAAACGTGGTGAGTATTTATAGAAGTAATGGTCATGTTCATCTAAAAAGCGATTTAATTATCAAATTAATCATTCATGAAGATTGTGATGATACAAACATCTTATTAAATGGAACAATTGATGAAGTGGAATCACACGCTTCTAACTTAAAAATAACAACTTATGACGCTGGCGAAGTTAAAAAAACGACCGGTGAAGATGTCTTTGTTATCGTCGAAACAGGACCACTTAAAACCTTAACTATTAGCACAAACGATCCGCAATCGATTATTGCCGGTGAAACGATTAGTTTTACCGTTACCGGTGAAGATGCGTTTGGCAATTTTATAGAGCTTGAAGAAGTTACCTGGATGGGCGTAACCTCTGATGGTCTTTTTAGTGCGAATATTGCAGGCACCCATTTGGTCTATGCCAATGTGGGTTCAATCCAATCAAACATCATGACTATCACAGTTGAGGCGGGATTGGTAGAAACCTTATCGATTA
>SKFU01000075.1 GCA_007117835.1 Candidatus Izemoplasma sp.
CGGACATCCAAGATTTGTTTCAAACGGCGCATAAACAAGCACACCATCAGCCGTTTATCAATCAAACAGACATCACAATTTTACAAAATGGTGAGCAATTTTACCCTGATTTACTGGCATCAATAAAAAGCGCTAAGTCATTTATTTTGTTTGAGTTTTTCATTGTTCGTGATGACGAAACAAGCCTAAAAATCATCGACGCATTGCTTAAAAAAGCGGAATCTGGTGTTGATGTCAAGGTCATAATTGATGCGCTTGGTAGTGCAAGAACCAGTTATCGTTTAAAACAAAAACTCAAAAAATCTGCCGTTGATTTTATTATCAATGATCCGATTTTTTTTCCCTTGTTTAATACCCGCATCAATTACCGTAATCACCGCAAAATCGTTGTGATTGATGGCGTGATTGGTTATACCGGTGGGATGAACATCGCCAATGAATATGACAATCAATACAACAAAGATTTTATTTTTAGAGACACCCAAATCAAATGTGAAGGTCAAGCCGTTCAGTCTTTAACCGCCTTATTTTTTAAAGATTACTATTACAACACCAATCGACTTATCGATGATTTGAAATACTATCCCAAAACAAAGATTAATTCACCAGGTGTTGTTCAGATACTCGAATCAGGACCCGATTCACTGCAAGCCACGATTCGTGATATTTACGTACATATGATTATGAACGCAAAAAAGAGCATTAAAATTATGACGCCCTACATGGCGATTGATCAAGAAACCTTAACCGCCCTAAAGTTCGCCGCAAAATCTGGCGTCGATATTCAAATAATTGTTCCTGGTAAACCCGATAAGTTTTTGGTTTACAAAGTCACCAAATTTTATATTACCCACCTCATCCAAGAAGGCATTAATTTTTATATTTATAACGCCGGCTTTAGCCATGCAAAAATATTAATCGTCGATGATCATATTGCATCGGTGGGTAGTTATAATCTCGATAATCGCAGTGCCATCATCGACTTTGAAGTGACCGCCTTGTTCACGCACAAGGCTGTTTTAACACTGTTAAAACAGTTTGAAACCGACAAGCTTGATTCGACACAAGTGATTAAAGAAAACTGGCTTAAACGCTCATTTTTAATGCGGCTCATTGAAGGGGTTATGAGTATTTTTACCCCTATCATATAATATAAGAGGTGATGTTGTGATTCAAGTCAACAATTTTTCTAAGCACTACGGCACGGTCCATGCAGTAAAAAACATATCTTTCTCAGTTAAAGATGGTGTGTTTTTTGCCTTGTTAGGACCCAATGGTGCCGGCAAGTCAACAACCATTGAAACCTTAGCGACGCTGTTAAGTAAAGACGAAGGTTCAATCCGCTTAAACGGGTATGAAATCGGCATCGATGATGCCAAAATACGTCAATCGATTGGGATGGTTTTTCAGTATTCTACACTCGATAAATCATTAACAGGAGAAGAAAATCTGATGATTCGTGGCGGCTTTTACGGATTAAGCAAACAAGCGATTAAAGACCGTATTGAGACATTGAACACATTGATTGATTTCAAACCGTTTTACAAACAAAAAGTCACGACTTTATCGGGCGGGCAAAAACGCAAATTAGACATTGCTAGAGCACTAATCCACACACCAGAACTGTTAATGCTTGATGAACCCACCACAGGACTTGACCCCAAAAGCCGTCAAGCGATTTGGTCATTAATCATGACCTTAAAACAAACCACCAACATGACACTATTACTGACAACCCATTACATGGAAGAAGTGACGGATGCTGATCACGTCATTATTATGCATCAAGGCAATATAATTGCAGAAGATACCGCCGAGGCATTACGATTAAAGTACGCTCAAGACCGCTTAAAAATATACCCAAAAAGCACATTGGCTCAAGTTCTTGATGATTTAAAAGTTGAGTATACACGTGTGAATCAGTCGATACATATCAACATCAAAGATGCCTTTGAAGGCATCACATGGGTTGAAAAACTAAAAGAACATATGGATTCATTTGAGATTATTAAAGCATCATTAGATGATGTATTTTTGAATCTTACAGGTGAAACATTTGATGCGGTGCATCATGCGTAGTTTAATTGGTCGTCATTTAAAAGTTTATTTTCGTGATCGTTGGGCAGTATTTTTCTCATTTTTATCGATATTCATCATTTTGGTGTTATTTATTGTCTTTTTAAATATGATGCAAGTGAATGCATTACCGCAGCATTTAAGAGATACCAATGAAGGCAATTACTTGGTATATGCATGGATTCTTAGTGGCGTGCTCATGGTCTCTACAGTAACTACCCCGCTTGGTTTCTTAGGGTTAATGGTGAATGATTTGGAAACCAAAACACTTCATGACTTTTATGCTTCACCGTTATCACGATCAAAAGTTGTTGCGAGTTATTTAATCGGTGCCATCATTATTGCCATGGCATTCTCGATATTAAACCTATTGCTTGGGTTTGGCATATTATATTATGTGAGTGGCTACTATTTACCGTTAATCGACATTGTCTATGTGCTTTTAGCGATGACACTCACAAGTCTATTGTTTGCGGCATTGTTTTATTATTTAGTCAGCATGCTAAAAACCAATCAAGCACACAGTACATTGTCAACATTGATAGGGACACTAATAGGGTTTTTTGCCGGTATATACGTTCCCATTGGTTCATTCGGACAAGGCTTAATCACGTTTTTATCGTCACTACCATTCATGCAAGGCGCAGCGGTTATTCGTAACCTCTATATGCAACATGCACTCGACACGGTATTTAAAAATGCGATTGAACAACGCAATCAATATGAATCATTCTTCGGGTTAAATGTGATTATTGGAAATCAAATTGTCCCTCAGTTTTGGGTTTTCATGATTTTGCTGGCATGGACAGGCATTTTTATTGGATTATCTTTAATGAGAGTGCGACGTTTTAAACTGTAAAGCATTACTTAAACAATAAAAAATCTTAATGGAATGGGAGTTTTTTATGAACATTAAAAGCGCATCTGTGATTTCAACTAAGAACGGTGATTTGGGTATGAGTAAAAACTACTCAAACGAATCCTTTCAAAAAACAGATATTGTTTTTGACACACTAGGTACCATTGATGAGTTCAGTGCGACATTAGGACTGGCATATCAATATACCCACGAACCGATCATTTTAACAATTCAACGCACACTGCAAGACATCAACACACTGATTGCGACAAACCCAGAATCTGAGCGATACAAACAAATCACCCAAATTACCGAAAAAGATATTGAAGTCTTAGAAGCAAAACAACAGGCGTTACTCGACTTTAAACCGATTGAACCACGTTTTGTTTTACCAGGTAGCGAAGCCAGTCTCGGTGGCGCATATTTTGATTTAGCGCGTACCGTATGTCGTCGTGCAGAACGCCAATTGATTCGCTTTATCGATAGTAAAAAACGAGAAGACTTAACCCACCCAAGAAGTTACATGAACCGCTTATCAGATCTCTTATTTATCTTTGCTAGAAATCATCAATCATAAAGTAATAAAGTAAGATTCACGCCAATCAAGTTTGAGTGAATCGTGGTATAATGAATCCAGATAGAAAGCAAAGGAGAATTAAGAATGACCCCTAAAATCGCAATCGTTACCGATACAAATGCTTGTTTAGATTATATCGACCACAGTTATGATATTCCAATATTACGTTCAATCATCCATCTGGGCGATCAAGAATACATTGATTTTGTTGAGTTAAACGCTGAGCAGTTTTATCAAAAACTGAAAGAAGACTCAAGTATTGACCCGAAAACCTCACAACCATCAAATGCCTCGATGATTGAGGTATATCAGTCACTATTGCAAAAAAAATATACCGACGTTATCGTCGTTACTATTTCTTCAAAAATGAGTGGTATTTACGGCTCGGCACAAGTTGCCGCAAAAGCCGTTCCAGGGATAACTGTACATGTCTTCGATTCTAAGTCAGTCGCATACGCTCAAGCAAAAATGGTACTTACCGCGGCACGCATGATCGAAAAAAATCAGTCAGTGTCAACAATATTAAATGCACTCGAAGTAATCCGTGATAACAACCATATTTACTTTGCTGTAGATACCCTAAAATACTTGGTGAAAAATGGCCGTTTAAGCAATGCCCAAGGCATGGTTGGTAGTATGTTTAAAATTAAGCCTTTGTTGCATGTTTCCGATGCCGGACAAGTTGAAAGTGTAGAAAAAATAAGAACATTTACTAAGGCTGTGGATCGTGTGATCGAACGTTATTTAGAAGAAACTGCCGGCAAAAACGTTGAGCCGTTCATCTGCCATGCAAACAACCCAACCATGCGCGACTACATCACAAACCAACTCAAAGCGCATGACGCGACGATAGACACCGTATTCTCAATGCCACTGACGCCAGCTGTTGGTGCACATTCAGGTCCCGGTGCCATTGGTCTTGGCTATATTGTCAAAACCGACTAAAACAGGGATATAATGATTGCAATCATTAAGCGGTTTTTGAACCAAATCATCATCATCATAAGTCTGTCTGCCATTCATTTAGTATTGCAAATAGTTTATTGGCCAACCCACATATTTTGGCATATTACTGGGGTCATACTCGTCATAATTAATCTTATGATTTTAATGCATATTTTCATTCGTACCGCACGGTTAGTCACGATCAAAAAGCAGTTTACAGCAATCAAGAATAAGGTATTATTCGGTGTGATTGTAATCTTAGGTATTTTTATTAATGCGATAATCATGTACACATTCTTTATTGTTTTATTTCAATTACTCAATCGTCTAATCAGCTAAAAAAAATCACCGATAAATCGGTGATTAAAGGTAAAATGCTTTTTCAAAAAATTGGATATAATACTCGAGTTCACGTTCTAATACTGGTAATGAGTGTTCAACCGATTGATTGGTGTGTTGTTTTTCCCACTCATTTGTGACACGTTGTAAAGTCCAAACAAAGATTTTGTAAGTGTCTTGCAAGTTCAAATCAGGACGAAATAGTCCAGTATCAATATTCTCAAATATTTTACGGTATGCAACTTCTTGGTAATTGAGATAACGCGTTGAGCGCTCTTTCAAAATATCTGCATCTTGATTTAAGTGCACTTGTTTAATAAACAAACTGAGTGTTTTATGGTTTTGCAAGCATCTAGACTTGAGGATAATGTAATCTCTAAAACGTCTAAACAAACATTTTTGAGATAAATCTAGCTGTTCAAAAACATCTTTAAAAATTGTTTTCCAGGCTAAGTCATACAAGGTGATGTACAGTGTTTTTTTATCTTTAAAATAATGAAACAATAATCCCTTTGAAACACCCGCATCATCCACAATTTGATTGGTGCTCACTTTGTGGTAAGGCTGGGCAGAAAATTGCTTAAACGCACTTAAAATAATGGCATGGCGTAAGTTTTTATCTTTTTTCATCAAACATCACCTCAACTATATTTTACCATGAAAGAAAATACAATACAATCATATCGCTAATATACAATCATCATCAAAGGAGGCCATATTGATGAGTCTATATGAAATTTCAGTCACCACCATCCAAAACAAGAAGACATTACTCAAAGCATATCAAGGAAAAGTCATGTTGATTGTGAACACTGCCAGCAAATGTGGTTACACTAAGCAATTTTCTTCATTACAATCTTTGTACGCGATGTACAAACATCAAGGGTTTGAAGTACTTGGGGTGCCGTCCAACCAATTTAAGCAACAAGATCCTGGTTCAAACGAAGAAATACTTGAGTTTTGTACACTGCACTTTGGTGTGTCTTTTACGATGCTTAAAAAAGCAGAGGTACTTGGCGAAAACATCCATCCATTGTTTGACTATCTTGTCAAAAACAATCCAAACGATGACAAACCAATTCAGTGGAACTTCGAGAAATTTTTAATTGATCGTCATGGAAAAATATTGAAACGTTACCCTTCAAACATCGACCCATTGTCAATTGAAATGGATATTCAAGCCGCCCTTGGAGGTTATTATGGAATTAATAAAAGCTGAAGTACGTGCGATGAACTTAATTAGAAATGGGCGTTATCAAAAAAAAGTGACCACCGATGATACCTTATTTGCGAAAACATCACTAACAAAGACAGTGACGATTGAAGGCATTGCGTTTCATCCGTATTTTGACACTGCCGAAGAAAAACTCGTTTATGGTGCAAAAATAGTCAAGGATCAAGTGACCCGTTTTTACTATATTGTATTTACGGACACCGATTACTTTTATGGTGAATCCGACGCATTCACATGGGTAGATTCCGATCGTTTTCATTTTTTTGAATAGACCATTCTGACAAGGATTGGTCTTTTTTATTAAAGGTGTTAAAAAAGCGTTGACAACGCTTACATCAAACCGATATAATGAACATGTAAATCAATACAGAGGCGCAACTTGTTGGGTATGTATACGGTGCTAAGAGTCAATTCACTCAATCCCTATACAGAAGGAACGGTTGCCGAAAGGTTCATTCGGAATTGCGATTGAAACTTGATGGTTAAAGGCACACTTTAATCATTGCCATTTTAAATGGAGCGCTGTGAATACAGGGGCTCTTTTTATTTTATGATTTAAAGGAGGTTTGCTCATGATACAGACATTAAAAGTAGGAGAAACGCATCAAACAAAACGTCACATAACACCCTCAGATGTACAGGCATTTGCCACCGTTACAGGCGACTTTAATCCAGCACATTTTGACGCCGCTTACGCTGCGACCACGCGGTTTAAAAAACCGATTGTCCACGGCATGTTACTGGGATCATTATTCAGTCCGATTTTCGGTATGAAATCACCTGGTGAAGGCACCATTTACTGCCAACAATCATTAACATTTCTTAAACCGGTTTATATCGGTGAGCAGATTACCATTGAAGTCACATTAGAACGTGTTGATGTTGAAAAAAACCGAGCGTACTACCGCACAGAAATTTTAAATGAAGCCTTAGAAATTGCGGTTACTGGTTGTGCCATGATGATGCCTAAAAAGGAGTCTAAACATGTCTAAAACAATTGATAAACTTCAGTTTATCCAAAAACTTAGAGACAATCTTACGATTATGGTTGGCGGGTTTATGACTGTTGGGACACCAGAATTGTTGATTGATTGGGTGGTCGAATCAAACGTTAAAAATTTAACCATCATCTGCAATGATGCTGGTTATCCGGAACACGGGGTTGGGAAACTCATCCAAAACAATCAAGTGAAAACCCTGATTGCTTCACACATTGGCTTAAACCCAGTGGCGGGTGTAAAAATGAGTCAAGGCGATTTAGAGGTTATATTGGTGCCACAAGGCACATTGGCTGAACAAATCCGTGCTTTTGGGGCTGGCCTTGGTGGCATATTGACACCCACAGGAGTAAACACCGTGGTTGAAAAAGAAAAACAAATTATTACCGTGAATAATACACCGTATTTATTAGAAACGTCACTTGGCGCAGACTTAGCTTTAATCTTAGCCCATCAAAGTGATCGTTTAGGCAATCTAACCTACGATAAAACCGCACGTAATTTTAACCCAGTCATGGCCACAGCCGCAACCACTGTGGTTGCGGTTGTAACCACAATGGTTGATTTCATTGACCCTGAGATTATTGTTACACCCCATATTTTTATCGATGACATTGTCATAAAGGCGGGTGATTAATATGGACGCAAAAACGATTATTGCCAAACGCGTTGCTCAAGAACTTAAGCATCATAATTTAGTTAACTTAGGTATTGGTCTACCAACACTCGTGGCCAATTATATCGACCCAAATATCACAGTCTACTTACAAAGTGAAAACGGCTTGATTGGTTTGGGTCCGACACCCCATGTAAGCGAAGTAGATAAACACTTGACCAATGCTGGTGGACAACCGGTCACCTTATTGCCACACGGCATGTATTTTGATTCGGTCACTTCATTTGGTATTATCCGAGGTGGCCATGTCGATATCACCGTACTTGGTGCATTAGAAGTCGACCAAGAAGGCTCATTGGCATCCTGGATTATACCTCAAAAACTGGTGCCTGGTATGGGTGGTGCCATGGACTTGGTTGTGGGTGCCAAAAAGGTGATTGTAGCGACCACACACACCAACAAAATGCAAACCAAAATAAAACAAAAATGCAGTTTACCACTCACGGCCTATCAAGAAGTGAACTTGATTGTGACTGAAATGGCTGTCTTTGAGATTAAAAACAAAAAACTTTACTTAATTGAAAGACACCCAGACGTGTCAATCGAAACAATTAAAGCCAATACTGAAGCGGACTTTATTATTGAAGAAGTTCGACTTATGGAGGATATATCATGAAAAAAGTACAATTAAGACTTCGTTTAAGTCAACAAGATGCTCACTATGGTGGGGACTTAATCGATGGCGCAAAAACACTGGCGTTGTTTGGCGATGTTGCGACCGAGCTATTGATTCGTAACGATGGTGATGAAGGACTGTTTAGAGCCTATGAATCTATTGATTTTTATGCCCCACTTTATGCCGGTGATTTTATCGAAGTTGAAGGTGAAATCATTAAAGCTGGGAACACCAGTCGTACGATGCGTTTCACTTGTCATAAAGTGATTACAACACGAAAAGACATCTCACCAAGTGCCGCTGATTTTTTAGTGGAAAAAATACTTACCGCTGAAGCGGTGGGGACATGCATCGTACCCAAAGAAAACCAAAGGCTATTGTGATGGAAAAACTCATTATTACATGCGCCATTAGTGGCGCAGAAGTGATGAAAGAACATACCCCACACATTCCTTACACAATTGAAGAAACAGTGAAAGAAGCCGTTGAGGCATACACTGCCGGGGCAAGTATTATTCATTTGCACGTTAGACATGACGATGGCACACCCACTCAATCTAAGGCCCGTTATAAAGCAGTTATTGAGGCCATAAAAGCACGCATTCCTGATGTCATCATTCAACCTTCAACCGGTGGTGCTGTGGGCATGGATAATCTCACACGATTACAACCCACTGAACTTGATATAGAGATGGCAACACTGGATTGTGGGACATTAAATTTTGGCGAAGACGATATCTTTGTTAATACTGAGAAGACAATTAAAGCGTTCGCCGCAGCGATGTATGCTAAAAATATATTTCCTGAGTGTGAGTGTTTCGAAAAAGGTCATGTAGATACTGTGTTAAGATTGCATAAAAAAGGATTCATAAAGGCCCCGCTACATTTTAGTTTTGTCCTCGGGGTTCAAGGTGGCATGACTGGTGAAGCACGGGATTTTCATTTTCTAAAAGACAGTATTCCTAGTGATGCCACATTTAGTGTCGCTGGCATTGGTCGTTACCAAATGCCACTGGCTGAGTTATCCATTATCCATGGTGGGCATGTCCGTGTTGGCTTAGAAGATAATATCTACATCGAAAAGGGTGTATTGGCTGAAGGCAATAAAGCATTGGTTGAAAAAGTTGCGCTCATGGCGAAAAAACATGATCGTGCCATTGCGACACCTGAAGAAGCCCGTCGAATACTGAAAATTGGGGGTCATAAAAATGCGTAGTTGTCCTTACGGAAGTCACCGCGTTATTTCACCAAAAGGCACATTACCGCAAGCGGCCACTGTACTAGATAACACCATGATTATAACTGACAATGAACTTTTAATTGACGTCGATATCCTAAACATCGATTCAGCATCATTCACGCAATTAAAAGAAGCGGCCAACCACAACAAAGAACGTTTAAAAGTGATGATTACTGATATTGTCAACACACAAGGTAAAATGCAAAACCCGATCACAAAAAGCGGTGGGATGTTAATCGGTACGATTGCCGAAATTGGGCCAAATTTTCCAGATCAAACGTTGCGTAAAGGCATGTCGATTGCGACCCTTGTGTCTTTATCGCTCACCCCGTTAACCATTGAAGAAATTATTGACATAAATATGGATAATGAGCAAGTAAAAATTATTGGTAAAGCGATTGTTTTTGCATCAGGGATATATGCGGTTTTACCGGATTATTTATCCCCTAAATTATCGCTTGCAGTGCTTGATGTTGCAGGTGCACCTGCACAAGTACATAGTCTTGTCAAAAAAGATGATACCGTGTTAATTATTGGTGCCGCAGGTAAAAGTGGGTTGTTGTCACTCGTTGCTGCAAAACAAAAAGCCGGCATCAATGGGCATGTGATTGGACTTGTTTATGAACAAGCCCATGTTGCGCTGCTTAAATCACTAAATCTCGCGGACACAATCCTTTGTTTGGATGCGACTAATGCACTAGAAGTCTATCGTGCTGTCGCAGAAGTGACCAATCAAAATTTGGCAGATGTAACAATAAATGTTGTCAATGTTGGCAATACTGAAATGGCAAGCATTCTCTCAACAAAGCAACAGGGAATCGTTTACTTTTTCTCAATGGCCACATCATTCACGAAAGCAGCACTTGGTGCTGAGGGAGTGGGTAAAGACGTGACAATGCTTATTGGCAACGGATACAAAGCAAATCATGCAAACATCGCTTTAAAACTAATTCAAGACCACGAACCTTTGAAACAACTTTTCATGAAAAAATACGCTTGAGGAGTGAGGCAATGAAAAACATTTTAAACTTAAACGACAATACTAGGAAAAAGCAATATTTTGGCCACGTTTCAAGCCAAGATTGGAACGATTGGAAATGGCAAGTAAAAAATCGTATTACAACGATTGAGCAGTTGAAACAAACCACCCCTTTAACCGCTCGAGAAGAAACGATGATACAAGACGTTTTAGCACGTTTTCGTATGGCAATTACGCCATATTACTTAACATTAATCGATCCATACGATGCCCTTGATCCTATCCGTTTACAAGCGATTCCACTCGGCAATGAACTGACTGTTGGTAAATACGATTTACTTGACCCATTGGATGAAGATCATGATTCACCAGTCCCTGGACTCACACACCGTTATCCCAACCGAGTATTGCTTTTAATTACTGATATGTGCAGCATGTATTGCCGTCATTGCACACGCCGCCGTTTTGC
>SKFU01000079.1 GCA_007117835.1 Candidatus Izemoplasma sp.
GCTTCGGCATGAACATCGACAATGATAATATCGGCCTTTAACGTAGTTAGCACAGTGTCGAGTGCTTCAAAAGGGTTGTTTAGAGGGTCATGCATAAAAACCCGACCCATGACCTGAATCACCGCAACGACTTGGTCGTTATAACGCATACTCAAAACACCTTTGCCTGGCGTGTTTTTAGGATAATTAAGGGGTCTAACAATATTCGCTTCGTCAATGTAGTCAAAGATTTCAGATTTTGAAAAACTGTGATTGCCAAGCGTCACGACATGCGCCCCCATTTGCATCAGTGTTTTATAATCGTGATGACGTAATCCAAGTCCATCTGAAACATTTTCACCATTGATGATTAAAAAATGATATCCGGTGTCTTGTTTTACTGAAGGTAGAAACGTTGTTAGTGCTTTGAGTCCAAGTTGGCCATACACATCACCAATGTATACTATTTTCATGATTGTTTCTTTTCGATTAAAGAAAAATACTCAGGGATATGTAACAGTTCACGATAATCCCAAAATGTTTTTTCTTCAATCATAGCTAGTATCGTTTTCATGCTGGCCCATTGAACATCGTTCACCTCGGATGCAAGACAAGTAATCTTTGAAAGTTCGATATCTTTTTCAATATGGTAAACGTAGGTGATGGTGTTATATTTCCCATGTGTGGTTAGTAATCGTGCCTTGAATGAGACATCCTCTTGCGTAACATCGATACCCAACTCTTCTTTTGTTTCTCTGATTGCAGCAGCAATTGGTGGTTCTTTCACGTTAGGAATGCCAGAAGTAATTGCCCATTGATAAGGCGTTGGATCATTCGGTTTGTTTCGTTGTTGAATAAGGTATTTTCCGTTAGGGTGTTGAATCCAAACATGAACCACTTTGAAAAACTCACCTGAAGATAATGTGGCACCACGCATCGCGATTTTGTTTAAAGGGTGACCATCTTCTGAATACAAATCAAAATACTCCATACACGTTCATTCCTTTCTTAAGATACCTGTTAAAGATAAAGCCTCCCAAATGGAAGGCTTTGGTTTATTTAGCAATGTCTTGTGCTCTCGTTTCACGGATAACAGTGACTTTAATTGTCCCTGGATAAGACATGTTGTCTTCAATACTCTTTTTAATATCACGTGCCAGTTTATGGGCACTTACATCATCAATCTTATCGGGTTTAACGATAACACGTACTTCCCGACCCGCTTGAATTGCATAGGCTTGTTCAACGCCATCATAGGCTTTTGACAAGGTTTCAAGTTGTTCAAGACGTTTAATGTATGAATCAATAGACTCACTGCGTGCACCTGGTCTTGCGGCGCTGAGTGCATCCGCAGCAGCAACTAAAACAGCAATAATGGTTTTAGCTTCTGTCTCGCCATGATGTGATTGAATCGCATCAATAACTGCAAGCGGTTCATTATATCGGTTAGCTAAGTTGACACCGATATCCACGTGTGAACCTTCAATTTCATGATCGCTGGCTTTACCAATGTCATGAAGTAATGCGGCACGACGTGTCAGTATTTCATCTTCACCGATTTCTGCGGCGAGTTTGCCGGCGATGAAAGCACATTCAATCGAATGTCTTAATACATTTTGACCATAACTTGTTCTAAAATGTAATCGCCCCAACATTTTTACTAAGTCAGGGTGTACCCGACCAATACCAACTTCGAAGACTGCTTCTTCACCTTTGTCACGAATAAATCGATCAACTTCTTCACGATTTTTTTCAACAACCTCTTCAATTCTACCAGGATGAATACGGCCATCACTGACTAGATTTTCAATTGAGCGTTTTGCGATTTCTCGGCGTATTGGATCAAAACCGCTTAAAACGACAGCTTCTGGGGTGTCATCAATGATTAAGTCAACACCGGTTAATGCTTCAATGGTACGGATATTACGACCTTCTCGACCGATAATACGGCCTTTCATATCATCATTCGGTAAGTTAACAACACTGACAGTATGTTCACTAGTAACATCCTGTGCGTATTTTTGTAACGCGAACGAGAGTAAGTGTTTGGCTTTTTTATCCACTTCAAGTTTAGCTTTTTCTTCTTCTTCCTTGATGTACTGTGCAATTTCTTGACTCATTTCAACTTCTACGCGTTTGATAATGAGTGCTTTAGCTTCTTCGACTGTTGTTTGCGCAATTTCTTGTAATTTGATGTTTTGTTCTTCGATTAAGCGCTCTAGCTTGCTGTTTTTCTCATCGATATGGACTTTTCTTTGCTCAAGAGACTCTTCTTTGCGATCAATATTAACTTCTCTTTTATCAAGGTTACTCGCTCGATTGTCTAATATTTGTTCGCGTTGAAATAGTTTGTTTTCTAATGCTGAAGTTTCTTGCTTACGTTCTTTAACTTCTTTATCAAATTCTTGTCTTAATTGATGGATTTCCTGTTTTGTTTCAATCAGTGTTTGTTTCTTGTGTTTTTCTGCTGTTTTCACAGCATCATCAATTAATAGTTTGGCTTGAGCCTGAGCTTTTTCAAATCCTTTTTCTACTACGATGGCACGGATAATAACGCCGATTATAATCCCTACAAATAGTAAAAGCAAACCGGAGACGATTAATATTAATAAGTCTTCCATATTAATTCCTCCGTTTTCATATATTCAATTGTGTTACTGGATAAATTTGAATTATCATTTCAATAAAAATAGTTATGCGTAGTAACTTCTTTACTTCGTATTATTATACATTAAGAAAGCGCTTAAAGTCAACCAATATTGCTCATACTGACAATTAAAAAAGTGCACGCTGACGTGCACTTCTTAGCTTATAATCCAATTTTCTCTTTAATTGCAATATGGAGGGCTGTTTCTAAATCCGGGTTTTCTTTTAAATACTTTTTAACATTCTCACGGCCTTGCCCAATCTTCTCATTTTGATAGGCAAACCATGAACCGCTTTTTTGGATGAGTTCATGTTCAACCGCAAGATCGACCAGTTCACCCACTGAGGAGATGCCTTCACCATAAATAATATCAACTTCTGCGGTTTTAAATGGTGGTGCAACTTTATTTTTTACAACTTTAATGCGGGTTCGATTGCCAATGATATCTGTCCCAATCTTAAGTTGTTCACCACGTCTAATCTCTATGCGTATACTGCTATAAAACTTGAGTGCTCTACCACCTGGTGTGGTTTCTGGGTTACCAAACATAACACCAACTTTTTCACGAATTTGATTAATAAAGACTGCAATCGTATTCGATTTACTAATAGCACCGGATAGTTTACGCATGGCTTGACTCATTAAACGGGCTTGTAATCCAACGTGGCTACTGCCCATATCACCACGAATTTCCGCTTCCGGAACAAGTGCGGCAACACTGTCGATGACAACAATATCAATCGCGCCACTACGAATCAAAGCCTCAGTAATTTCTAAGGCTTGTTCACCGGTATCAGGTTGTGAAATTATCAAGTTATCGACATCGACGCCAAGTGCTCTTGCATACTTAGGATCAAGTGCGTGCTCTGCATCAATGAACGCGGCATAACCACCCAATTTTTGTGCTTGTGCAATGGCATGTAAAGCAAACGTGGTTTTACCCGATGATTCAGGACCGTATATTTCCACTATGCGCCCTTTCGGATAACCACCAATACCGAGTGCAACGTCCAATGCCAAAGACCCACTCGAAATACTATCTATGTTACGGATACCATCTTCAGCACCCAGCAACATAACCGATCCTTTACCATGATTTTTTTCAATATCTTTCATTGCTTGATCTAATGCTTTTTTACGATCATCTTTCGCCATGTTGAAGCCTCCTCTACACTATAATAATACATATACTGCACTTTTTTTCTTTTTTATTTTGTTTTTAAGATGTTTTTTTTGTTGAGTATAAAATATTCAATGCCTGATAAAACTGTTAATACAACGGCAATATAAAGTATGATTGTACCAATCAAGTGAATTTGTAACATTAAACCCACAATCGCAACAATCGTAAAGACTGTTTTGTATTTTCCAAGCATTGATGCGGCAATTACGTTGCCTTCTTGCATGGCCACCAAACGGATGCCTGTGACAATAAACTCACGCCCTAAAATTACCAGCACAACCCACATTTGAATGGTGCCAATCGATAACAACATAAGCAACCCAAAAGTCACCAATAGTTTATCTGCTAAAGGATCAAGAAACTTCCCAAAAGTCGTAACCATATTGTTTTTTCTGGCCAAATAACCATCCAAAAAATCGGTAAACGAAGCCACAATGAACACAGCCACAATGATCATCGTATACACATTAAGTAAATTTGGCTCAGGGTCTAAATAAAAAAACACGACCATAACCGGGATTAATAAAACACGTAAAATTGTCAGTTTATTCGGAATATTCATCGGTTCACCTCAACACTGATTATAGCACAGAAAAAACTGCTTAACAATGAAAAATACTATGGGGATGCTTTGTAATCACTCGTTTCTAAATGTCCCAATAAGACATCGCTTTCCTGTTTGATATCCAGTGATTTTTTTAATGCATTTTGACTCAGTTTTATTAACACAAACGCAAGAATAAACATGACTGCAGAAAAATCAAAAACAAGAATTGGATTGCGTTCATAAATAAATCCAGCAATCAATGGTCCTAAGACCATACCTATACTAAAAAACGCTTGACGAACACCCATTATTGTCCCATATTTTTCACCGTCAGCGTTCAGTGAAATATAGTTTTGTTCCAGTGGTTGAAACATTGATTTCAAAATAATATAAATCATAAACAGCGAGTAAAGAATGCGCATGATGTCGTGGCTTCTAAACACCATAAAGACAATAATAGCACTGAGTATTTGAATGATTTCCATGATGACCAGATCTTTTTTAAATCGTGCAATCCAAGGCACAATCACAAAATTAGTAAACAATCCAACAATGCCTGTAACCATCACAAAAGTGCCTAATTGTCGTGTCGAATACCCCAAATCAATGATGTAAACATCCAAATACTTATTCAAATTGGTTGCGGCAATGGTCGCAAAAGTCAATCCTAGAAGAAACATCAGTAATGATGGACTAAGTTGAGTGGCATTTTTAAAGCTTTGAACAAAATTTTGATGGGTTTCAGTCTTTGTGTGTTTCACTTCTTTTAATGTTAACACGATAAAGAGTACATAGGCAGCATTAATCGCGCCTTGAATAAAAAACACTTCACGAATAAAATATGTGCCCATATAACCACCAATTTGATACCCGATGGTGGTCCCTAAAGCAATCAATGCCGCAGATATCGACAAATACTTCGTACGCGATTCTTTAGGTACTAACCCAATCAAATGCGACAGTAATAAAGTGACACTTGCTGAAACACCAAACCCAGATAAAAAGCGATAAAATGTCATCAAAAACACGTTGTTTGTACTGACAAATAGGACTTGTCCAAGAGAATAGATTAATAACCCGATCACGATGAATGGTTTCTTTGCTTTCTCATCACCCAATATTCCCCAAATGGGTGCGCCTACCAATAAGCCTAAGCTCATCGCCGCAAAAAAGAACCCAAACATATATTGAGGAATACCTAGCATATTCACATACGTTGGGGTTACTGGATGACCAAAATTATGGATAACACCTTGAATAAAATAATAACTCAAGATAATGATGAGTGATTTCTTCATCGAATCATTCTTTCTTGGGTGTGGTTTTATAGTTCGCTATTATTAACGTTATGATATACGTTTTGAACATCATCCAAATCGTTAATCATACCCATAAATTTCTCGAATTTTTCATAATCTGACGCAGACAGCGTAACATAATCAAGCGGATACCAACCTTGTTCTGAGTCCAGTATCTGAATCGCTTCAACTTTTCTCAATGTTTTTTCAATGTCGTCTAGTGCATAGCCATCCGCGGTAATTTCAATGCCTTCTGGTGTGTCTTCAATATCGTTGACTTCAATATCGGTTTCAAGTAATAGTTCAAGGATATCGTCGGCGGTGATACCCAGTACTGTCACATACGATAAGTGTTCATACATATGTTCAACTGAACCTTTAACACCCATTTTAGAACCGATTTTAGTAAAGCAATTGCGCACCTCACTCACTGTCCGGTTCACATTGTCAGTGAGTGTATCGACAATAAATGAACTGCCAGAAGGCCCAAACCCTTCATAACGCACTGCGGTATATTCTTCAACTGCACCGCCTTCAACTTTATCGATATTGCGTTTAATCACGTCCATCGGGACTTGTTGTTTTTTTGCGCGTTCAATCAGATGTTTTAATGCTAAATTGGCTTCCGGGTTCGTACCACCTTGTTTTGCACACATATAAATCTCTTTGCCAAAACGTGAATACAACTTGGTTTTATGTAATCCCGATTTTGCCATAGATGCTTTTCTTACTTCAAATTTTCGTCCCATGATTTCACCTATATTATTCCTTTAATGTTGTTGCATCTGTTTCAAGTTCTACCATACCTGCTTTATACAGTTGACCTAACGCACGTTTAAACGCTGATTTACTCATGTGGAATGCATCAAATATTGCCTCTGGATTGGATTTATCCGTCAGTGGCATGGTTTTATTTTTTTGTAAATACGCATAAATTGTTTCAGCATCTGTTTCAAGCATAAGTTCTTTTTGTTCAATCAGTGTGGCGTTATAATGCATTGCATCTTTAACCACCGTAATGGTTGCTTCAGCGGCTTGTCCAAGACGGTATGCTTGACGTGTATGCTTATAATAAACAAACAACTCATGACCTGTTTCAGTAAACAAAACCACACCTTCCTCAGAAAGGTGGAAAACAAAAGCGTTGACTTTATCGCCTACAGCTAACGTCGTGGTTGGTTTAAGATAATCAAGAACTCTAAACCGACTAACACGCTTTGCGGTCATTTGATTTTTACCCACTTTTAAATAACAAAAAACAGTATCGCCCACATCTGGCCACTGCGACTTCAAATGGGGTAAATCATCTTTCGATAGCAACATGTCTTTGGAAATACCAATATCCACAAAAACACCCAACCCATCTTTCTTTTCAACAACGTTTACAAAATCGGCACGAAATAAGTCGATCTTTGGTGGTTTCATTGTTGCACTTACAGCCTTGCTATGATCAAGGTATAAAAATACATCCACTTGATCACCAATGCTTAAACTTTTTGTTGCCTCTGATTTGAGCAACATCACAGTTGCGTGATTGTTTTTTATAATGTATCCGTCTTTTTCTAGCTTTATGACTTGAAATAAGTCAAACATTCCGAGTTTAATTTCTGACATGTCTTCACCTCTTTCAAAATTATATCAAAAATAGTTGATTATTACACGCAATATGTATTCGTTTTATGTTGCATTTTAAGTTTTGTTTTGATAAAATAGTATCGCTTATGAGACGGAGGTGAAACCATGGCAAATATTAAACAACAACAAAAACGTGCTTTAACAGATGAAAAACGTCGTTTGGCAAATTTTACATTTAAATCAGGCTTAAAAACTGCGGTCAAAAAAGTTGAAGTCGCTGTTCAAAAAGAAGACAAGGAACTGGCGCTTACTGCACTCAGTGTCGTTAATAAAAAACTCGATAAATCAGTGTCTAAAGGCGTTCACCAAAAAAATTATGTGGCGCGTCAAAAATCACGCTTACAAAAACTTGTAAATACTCTATAAATAAAAGCCCGAACTTTCAAGGGCTTTTTTTATACACTAAGAATAAAAAGTTCTAACGCCATTTTTTTATCAATACGACCTGTTTTAATGTGGTAGTCCAATTTTTCTAAATGAATCAAGTGCTCTTCGACATGAACACGACTGATGGCTTTGGCATTTTGTGTCATAAAATAAGCACGACCACTGCTGACTTTAAAGTGTGTTTGAATGGTTTGTGGATCAGCTTCTTGGTCCAACAGTATTTGCGTTTGTAATATTTCTCGGTATTTACGAATTATAATACCTAAAATACGCAAAGGATCTTCACTGTACAAAATTAAGTCTCTGTATATGTCTAACGCTCTTTTATGGTCTTTTGAAAGCATTGCGTTGGTTATTTCATAAACATTGTCTTCAATGTTTTTTGTAATGACTTTTTCGATCATTGATACATTAATGTGTCTTTGGTCATCGGTATACATTACCAACTTACGCAGTTCTTGATAAGCAAACTCAGTACTGTGCTGGACCCTTTTAAACAACTCATCTAAAGCCTCTTGTTCAATGGTCATCCCCGCTTTATTAATTTGTGATTTCATCCATTGTTTTAAATCGTGCCCACTTTTTAGTTTGCATTCAATAATCTCAGCATGTTGTTTTAGCTGTTTAACGATGGCCAATCGCATGTTCAGTTGGGCATGGGGCACAATTAGCACCAAAACCGTCTCAAGAATCGGATCACTAAGATATTTTTGTAGTTGATCAAGGTTATGGTTAAGTAGTTTTTTTAGTGTATGTTGTCCTAAAAAATGCGCATTATTGCAAATAACCGCTTTTTTTTCACTCATAAAAGGAATGGTTAAGGCATCATTTAATGCCTCTGATAATAATATCTCTTCTAAATCATACGTGGTAACATTAAAGGCGTCAATGCCTTCAGCTTGAATGCGTTGACGCAGTTTATTTTTAATGTAAAAGGTGTCTTCTCCGTAAAAAACAACGATGTTTTGTTTCATCATATCACCTCCTAAACATTATAGCACACAGCATTACGGTTGATAATTCTTTTTCCATCTTTGATGTAAAAAATATCGAAAGTGAACCGTTCCTTCTAAATCCACACGATGAATTTCGATGTGATTTTCTTCTAAGCGTTTAATCACGGTTTTTGATGGGTGATTGAAAGTGTTTTTTCGATGGGCGGGAACCAACGCTTGCTCAGGATTGACCGCAGCTAAAAATAGTTCTGTAGTCGATGTTATTGAGCCGTGGTGTGCAACTTTTAATATGCTTGCTTTAATGTCATAATGGGTCGCATAATAATGTTCAGTTACGGCTTCTATATCTCCTGTAAACAAAATGCTTTCATCTAAAAAATAGACGCGCATAACCAATGAATTATCATTTTCATTGGTGGTTTTTTTTATCGCAGGATAAATGTAAAACGTTAGGTTACCACAATGATGTGGGTTGCCTTGAAAATCTTTTTGATTATCATTGGTAATCACTTGATATACCGGCAAATTCTCAATCACTGAAGTATACTCACCATAATGATCCCGGTGTTGATGCGATATAATTAAGTAATCAATATGCGTCACATGCGTCTTAATTAGTGAGTGAACTAAGTTTTTATGATGATCTAGGTCGCCGGTATCAATTAATATGTTGCATTGATTAAATCGGTCACGGATTAAAAATGCGTCACCTCTAACATCATACATAATTAACTGAGTGGTTGGATCAAACCATGCTTGGTTACTGATCATTATCAAAAATAATAGCAACACGGCCAAGCGTTTTATGCCTTGAGTCCATTGTTTTGATTGAAACATTACCAATAATAAACCATAATAGATTATTGTTTGTACGCCTGGATTTACGATCCACCGAAATGTCAAAAAATCCATTCGACTTAAAAAATAGACAAGGCGTTCAAACACTTGGATTGTAATCATCAGTAATGACTCAAACCAGGGGATTAAAAATGTTATATACGTGAGTGGCAAAATGATAAACATTACATAATAAATAAAAACTATGTTCCAAACAACCGTCAATAAATTAATACTTAATTGCATGGTCGCAATAATGGGTAAAGTGACCAAAAACGCACTGCTAGAAACAATCCCCATTTGTATGAGTTTATTGTGATTGCTAAATTTGGGATGTAAAAGTAGTAATGTCGCCGTCACAAGAAACGTAAGTAACAATCCGATTTGTGCCATCGCATAAGGGTTTTTTAGTAAGACAGCAATCCACAATATGGCCAGTAAATCAAACGCTGAAAACGCTAATTTAAAGCGGCGATTAATCATGATGCCAATCGCCATAAAAGAAGCACGCAGCACCGATGGTGCAAACCCTGCAAGGATAACATAAGTAACTAAAAACAGGGTTAAAGCAATATCAATTAGACCTTGTTTTTGGGTTATTTTTTTTAGTCCGAAGACCAAAATAAGACTCATCAAGGTAATATGCATTCCTGAGACAGCAAACAAGTGTGCGATACCCAATTGAGCAATGTTTTGATTTAAACCCGGATCAATATCAGAACGATCAGCCAAAATAAACGTTTTTAAGTAAGGTGCTGATTCATTAAAATGCGTGTTGATATAGTTTTCTACTAAACGTCTTAAATGATGGATAGTGATTTGGTGCGACATCCATTCAACTTCTGTTGCAATGATGATGCCTTTGATGTTAATCGCGCGCAAATAGTTAGGATAATTAAATCCTAAAGGAAATGTGGGCTGTTCACTTTTTCTTAAGTCACCCTGAACACGAAGCACATCACCAACCTGTGCTTTGGTTTGATCAACATACACATATACCTTGCCTTGGTCTGTTTTTAACACATAACGATTACTGTGTGTATCAACTCGGGTTATCACACCATCATAGAAACTTTGAACCTCAATCTGTGGTTGCCATGTGACAAGGCGCAATGTGGTCATTAACATCAAACAACAAAGTAATACTGCCAACGGTTTAGAGTATCTGTATAATCGCCACCCATAAATCAGTAAAATAAGAATTAGATACTGATAATCAAGCGCAAATATAAACAACAAATACCCGAGCAACAGATGGTGCATTTGATACTTAATGTGTAATAAAAGGTCGTAAATTCTCAAATGTCTCACTACCAATACCAGTCACATTCATTAATGCTTCGAGTGTTTTAAACGGCCCATTGAGATTGCGGTATTCAATAATCGTCACCGCACGCGCAGGACCAATGCCAGGCAAAGTCTCTAACGATGCGGCTGAGGCAGTATTGATATTAATCAAGCCATCGCTTTGATTATGTGCCTGTGGTAA
>SKFU01000040.1 GCA_007117835.1 Candidatus Izemoplasma sp.
GCATGTTTTTTCACTCAGTGTAAACTAACATAACCCCCTATCTTTTCCCGGTTTTTTACCGCATAATATAACATGTTGTTGGATTAAGGTTGTAAGGGATCTCAATATCCTCTGTTTACACCGTGTAAACAGTAGTTAAACCACTCATTAATTGAGTGGTTTTTTCTTTTTTGTTTTTTCCTAAAAAACACCGTGTAATTGTGTTTCATTGTGTTATAATACTGTTGTGAATGTAAGCGTTATTATAACTTCAGATAGGAGCACTTTAATGGATAAAAAATCAAGCACACTCTTTATGACTGCAATTGTCAAAGACCAACCCAAAAAAGGATTCTCGATTCAAAAGAAAACAATGTCAACCGAACTTAAAGAAGATGAGGTGTTAGTCAAAGTATTGACTGCTTCATTTTGTGGTACTGATTATCATATTTACACGTATGATGATTGGGCTAAAAACCGGCTAAAATTACCGTTAACCGTCGGGCATGAGTTTAGTGGTGAGGTACTAAAAGTCGGTGGAAACGTACACAATGTCAACGTTGGTGATGTGATTAGTGCTGAAACGCATATTATTTGTGGGCACTGTGAGTTTTGCCTTCGTGGTGATGGGCATATTTGTGAAAACACTTTAATTATTGGTGTGGATACTGATGGGTGTTTTGCAGGGTATATCAAAATGCCTGCCGCAAACTGTTTTGTTAATGATAAGTTGATGAATCCATTGCATTTATCGGTGCAAGAACCTTTAGGGAATGCCGTACATACAATGGGGCATTTTGATATTGAAGACCGCGATGTCGCCGTGGTGGGTTGTGGCCCAATAGGATTAATGGGTGTGGATGTCGCCAAAGCTTATAAAGCAAAAAAAATTATCGCCATCGAAATTAATGATTATCGGCGTGCACTGGCACTTGAACTTGGTGCTGATGTCGTAATAAATCCGCTTGAAGAAAATGTCATTCAACGTGTTTTAGAAGAAACAGGTGGTAAAGGTGTGGATGTGATTGGTGAATTTTCTGGCAATGTCACTGCCATCGAACAAGCCTTTAAATATTTAAAACCTGGTGGGGGTTTAAGTTTGTTGGGTATTCCGGCCCAATCAATTACATTAAATATTGCGGATGATATCGTGTTTAAAGGTGTTACCGTTTATGGTGTTGTGGGTCGTCGAATTTATGATACTTGGTATGAGGTAAAACGTTTATTGGATGATAATGCGTTGCATCTTGATAAAATAATTACGCATCAGTTTGCACTGAAAGACATTGATGACGCCGCAACCATTATGGGTACTGGTAATTGCGGGAAAATTGTTTTGATTCCTGGGAGTGATGACTATGAATAAACTTGACTACATTACACAAGATGTTGAAAGCTTAAAATCAGATGGTGTTTACCGCATTTTACCGATAAACTATGGGGCTTGTACGAATATTATTAACCTTAACGGTAAACAAGTCATCAATTTGTCGAGTAATAACTATTTGGGTCTTGCCAATCATCCCCGGGTGATGACGGCCGCAAAAAACGCAATCGATCATTATGGTGTTGGTGCAGGTAGTGTACGCACCATCGTGGGCAATCAAGACTTACTTGAGACCTTAGAAGACTTGTTGGCTGAGTTTAAAAAAGAAGAAGCTGTCATGTGTTTTCAATCAGGTTTAAACTGTAATATCGGTACCATTCAAGCCATTACAAACAAAGAAGATTTAATCATCAGTGATGCCTTGAATCATGCGTCAATTATTGATGGTGTCCGCTTATCAAAAGCCACTAAAGCTGTGTATCGTCATAACGATATGCAACATCTTGAAGAAATACTACAATTAAAAAGAAAAGATTATCGTAATGTTTTAATTATTACCGATGGTGTGTTTTCTATGGATGGAGACTTGGCGCCATTGCCGGATATTGTTGCACTGGCAAAAAAATACAATTGTTTAACGTATGTGGATGACGCACATGGTAGTGGCGTACTGGGTAAAAGTGGCCGAGGTACAATCGATCACTTCGGACTGCATGGTGAAATCGATTTTATTGTTGGCACATTAAGCAAAGCCATTGGTGTGATTGGTGGCTATGTCGCAACCAAAAAAGTGGTTAAAGAGTGGTTGTTACATCGTGCAAGACCACTGCTGTTTTCTACTGCGCTTCCCCCCTCAGCAACTGCGGCGACTATAGAGTCCGTTAAAATGCTAATGGAAAGTGAAACATACACAAAAAAATTATGGGAAAATGCCCATTACTTTAAAAATAAATTGATTGAGCTCGGATTTGATATCGGTCACAGCGCCACCCCAATAACACCTGTGATGATCGGTGAAGACGCGAAAACTATGGCGTTTTCCAAAGCGCTATTAGATGAAGGTGTGTTTGTCTCTGGCATTGTTTTTCCAACGGTTGCTAAAGACAAAGGCCGTTGTCGTGTAATGATTAGTGCAAGCCATACTAAAGATGATTTAGATCGGGCAATCCAAGCGTTTAAGAAAGTTGGTAAAACCCTAAACGTCATTAATGTTTAGGGTTTTCATCGCATGAAATACATCGGTTTTTTACTGTTGGCATTCACCGCGATATTACTTATGGTTTTCACACTTATTTTCACGATATCTGAGTCGTTGTTATTGGGAATATTGTTGGCTATATTTTTCATGATTGGTGCTTTTGTCATTGCCCGAGTTGGTAAAGAAACAATCCATGCACATATCGAAAAATACCCTTGGGACCGCATCTATTTTTTTCAGGCTGTTTCTGTTTCTTTGGGTGCATTTTCAACCTATTTGTTAAGTGTTCACTTGAATCTAGGTGCTGTTTTAGCCAGTGCACTGATTGGGATACTTGCCGTGTTGATTATCAAACCTTATGCTGTGCCTATTTTTTGTGGGTCTTTTGCGGGCATGAGTCATCCAGAGGTTTTTGGCATGGTGCCAATGATTTGGGTTTCTATTGGTGCTGGCATTATCTATTTATTTGCTGTAGGATCATTTAATGGGTATGGGGGTAAACTTGGAACCATTGCATTTGCGAGTGGTCTTATCGTATGGTTGTTTTTATCCACAGATTTTATGATTGGTGCTTCATTTGAAGGATACATGATCATGAGTATTCTAATTGTTAGCGTTCTTGGTGCATCATTAACATACCTTATTAGTATTAAACTTAAAAAGGGGCCGGTTATGGCCAGCGGCATTGTCGGGGTCATTGCTTTCATCGCTTTTTCCTTATTTTTCAATCAACATCTCGGGGTTTTAGCAACCGCAATGTTTGGTGCTTCATTTGTTGGTATGTCACAAACCAAACGCATGCCATCGTATTTAGGCATCATGATTGCCGGGTTATTGTTTGGGGCTATTTTTATATTGAGCGCACCTTACTTCAATGGTGTCGGGGGTAAACTTGGAACCATTGCATTGATATCTATTATGGGTGTCTCTGGGGCACATCAACTACTTAAAAGATTAACAATCAAAGACAACGTTCAAACTAAAAACCGCTTAAACTAGAAGCGGTTTTTAGTTTGATTGTAATATTACACTTTATTTGATAAAATTATGACAAAGGTGGTGGTGGTATGAGTACGATATCAAACTTGCTTTCATTGGCGATTGCAAGTCGTTGTTTTTTGCGTATGAACTATCGTTTACCTAATGGCGAAAGCATTACTTTAGCTATCTTATTAACCCACCTTGATTTTAATTCGCAATCAATTAAAGCGTATGTTTATGATTTTGAACATGATTTTTTTTACACCGATAAACCACTAACTTATCGGATTAATCAAATTAATAGTCTTGTTTTGATGCCACTGTTTAAAACAATATCTTTAGAACCTCAAATACCCGATGTTAAACAAGATACTTCAACCGTATTACAGTGGATAGAACTTCTTGACAAACCCGTTAATGTGCGCATAGAAAATCTAAAAAATCCTCTTGATGTGTTGCCAAAACTAACTGAAATATTACTTGAACCTACACAAACACCATTGCTTTTAAAAACCGTATTAAGTATACGAAAAAACCATGAAATATACCCTTTATTATCACATGCTATCACCATCGATTTGATCACTAAATCGGTCACTGAGTCAGATCTTATTGCGCATGCCAGTATCCAATCAAAAAATGGCGTACAGTATTTAAATACACGTCTAAACATGACAGAAGCCCAAATTATAAGTGGTTATCTTAATGATACCCCAGCACTCATTGAACTATTGAACAATGGTTTGACTTATGATGAAACACTTGACGAAACCACACATTATTGTTTGGTTTCTTTTGCAAATGATTCTGCGACTTTAAACGCAGGTAATGACGCTGAATCATCAACCCTAATCAGCAAATCACTTGTCACACCACTCAGCAAACACCACTTAAAACATACGGTATATAATCTGTCTTTCGATGTCAGGCGTTTTGATTTATCACATGCGTCGATTATGCATTATGCGTTTAAGCACCCTATTGTCGGCGTGAATATCGATTATGGTTTTAAAATGCAAGTGTTTCTTGAACAGTTCATTGAAAACATTCTGTTAAATCAACAGTCCGCCCTTATTGTTGTCAATGATAGTAAAGAAAAACAGTTTATTACCAAACAACTACACGCTCGTTTTGCATTGTTAATTAACCCCGCTGATGATGACTCTATCAACCGCACTTTAGACTGGATACGTCAAGTAAACAAAAATGCTTTAAGTCAACCCGCTTTAAAAAGTGTGCCGATAGAATCAATGACACAACATTTTGAACAATTCTACCAATTTAAAACACTGTTAGAGTGGATCGAAGTGTTTGAAAAAGAAGCGTTTGTTAACGAGCAGTTTAATACATACATTCAACTGTCTTCTTTTAAAACAAACCTGTTAAAAGCGCATCCTGAAAATCTATCTATTCCCTATGATAAGTGGGTAGATTCATTCGAAGACACGCAAACATTACAGGCGAAAATACGTGAGTTAGATTATGCATTACTAAGTAAACTATCCTACACTCAATACAAAGCATTCAAACGTGTTTTAGACATTGACCCTGTTAACGAAACACAGTTGAAAAAAAGAGTTGAAAACTTCAAGACGCTGTTTAAAACAAAACGGTTTACTGAAATATTAAGACAAATATTTAATGTTTGGGTTGTTGATAGAAATGATTACCCAATATTAAAATACAGTTCGCCATTTGACCATCTGATTGTGGTTAATGCTGAAAAAATGCCTTTATATCAGGCCTATGCATGGTTTAAAAAAGCTGAACACACTTTGCTTTTACATCATGGTTTTACTCAGTTTGATACCGTATCAAATACCTTGTATCAAACGTTTGTTAAATCACCGCGTCAAAACTTTAATCAACCCTTGACAAGTCACTTGTACAATACACAAAACTTCCCTTACTTTAATTGTCTTAACGAATTACCTAAAACATCCAACAAAGTATTGCCTTTGTGTATCGTAGAATCCTTAGAAAGCAAACATCTACATCATGTTGAAGAACATTTAAGTGTCATTAATAAACTGATTATCCCAGATCAAAAAACAGCCATCATGACAGTGTTTAATCACGATTATCGTGTGTTAAAGAAAATGGTTAAAAAAAATACTGATGTCACTGTCGTGAGCGTTCACCAGACTGATCAAACAACTACCTATGATCACATCATCTTAAATATTCCGGTCCATTTAAACACATCCTCAAAAACATACGATTGGCTAAAAAACAATCAATCACTACTTAAGTTGTTAAAAACTGATCATGAAAACATTTCTATTGTCGTTCAAATGGCTGTGTTAAAACGCCTGTCGAGCGGTACCGATGTTTTATACCAGCTAGTTCATAAGCAATTGCAGCGCGTTTACTTGAGTAACCAACAAGGTTCTATTACCGATAATGGCGTGCTTCAAGCATTAAACAAACCGATAAAGACTATCCAGTGGGTGAAATCCCCAAAATCATTGTATTCAATGCTAAAAATAGTGTATTATGATGGGACACATTTCATCATCGATGATGAAAGAAATCATAATACTGAAAATCAAAAACTACCTGTTGTGAAGCTTGAAACCTTAGCAAAGGTAATCCAAGAGATAATAGAATAGGGGCCAATTATGATGCCATTACTTAAGGCCCAAATCGGTAAATGGCGATTTGGAAGATACGTGCGTTGGTACCGCACTCAACGCCAGCTAAGTTTGCGAGAAGCTTCTAGGTTAGTTGGATTGTCACATACTTACTTAAATCGGATAGAACACGGCAATGCCATTATTAATGATAAATCGTATGAAAAATTACTTAAAATAATTCCTGAAACGACACACAACGAAAATGAATTTTACTCCGTTTTTGATCATTTAGTTATGTTAACACAGCGGGTCACTTTACATATGGAAATGAGCCGTTTTGATGACGCCTTGAAAACTTTTTTAGCCGTTGAACACAATTTTTCTTCTCATATACTATGGGTAGATTACAAATTATATCAAATGCTTTTATTGCATGTTTATCCCAAGTCGTTACCAACCAATCACACGACTGAAATCAAACAGTTAAAAGCATTACTCCCCATTATGAACGATGCGCAAAAACAACTTTGTTTTTTAACGCATGGTGCGTATTTGTTGTTTAATGGTCGGTTCAACTTGGCTTGTGATCAATTTAATGATGCTTTAGCGATTCGACATATCACCCAATGGAATCCACTGATTAATCATTTACTTGGCGTCTCACTTAGCGAACTTAATTTAAATTCGAGTGCAGAAAGCATACTGCGGGTGGCCCATCAATTATGCATACAATCAAATTTATTTATCCCCTCAGTAGTTAACCGAATTTGGCGTCAGTTGATAAATTTTCGTATGCATTATGATTTGAATGCAATTGATTTTAACGAGGCGTTTGCATTTGCTCAGCGCTATGAGTTAATCGAAATGAAAAATATCATTGCATTCAATCACCTTATTTATTACCTCCGTAAAATGCAGTATGGTGATGCATTAAAAATCATTGATATATTGCCTGTCAATCATCGAACATACTACTACAATGCTTTATGTCTTATGCGACTAAACAAGACTGAGGCTGCTTTAAATATTGTATTTATCGCACTTCAAAATCTACCAACAGAAGAATCAATGACTATTTATGTCAAAGGTTTGAGGTGTATTCAAGCCCATTTGATGTATCCAATGATTGAATCCCATCAATACGAACGCGCACTCCATGATTTTTTTATGCTTTCAATGGCTGAGTATGCAATGGAAGAAAACCAATTTGTCTATCCGTTATACCGTGATTTTTTAAAACAACAAAGACGATATAAGGATGCATATCAAGTGACACGGTCAATTAATGACCACATTACCGAAAAGGGGTGTTAATATGTGTTTGTTTTGTTCAATAGAAAAACCATATATTTACGAGAATGCGCATGTTTTTGCTATATACGATGCCTTTCCTGTGAGTAAAGGTCACGTTCTAATCATAACTAAAAAACACCGCAATGATTACTTTGCAATGACTGAGGCTGAGGTCGTTTCTTTACACGAAGCACTTCACGCACTAAAATCTATATTAGACACGTTACATGCCCCTCAAGGCTATAACATCGGTATCAATAATGGAAAAGCCTCAGGTCAAACCATATTCCATCTTCATGTGCATTTAATACCACGTTACGAAGGTGATATGAAAGACCCGCGTGGTGGTGTTCGCGGTGTTATCCCTGCCCTGCAAAAATATTAAAGCCTTTTCGGCTTTTTTTCTTGCTTATACGAATACAATAATGTATTATATACGTGTATGCGTATATAAACATACTATAAAGGTGGTTATATGGAAAAACTCACTCAATTATTTAAATCTTTAAGCGATGAAACCCGCTTAAGAATATTAATGATGCTTTCAGAGCGCGCACATTGTGTGTGTGAACTTACTGAGATATTAGAAGAATCTCAGCCCAAAATATCGAAACATTTGGCCATTCTTAAAGCACTTGGGATTGTTGAGACGAAACGTCAATCACAATTCATTTACTATTTCTTAACTTCAGATAGGTTTGTTGAAGACGTTTTAGCTATCTTACGCCATCAAATGTCAGACTATCCAATACTACTAAAAGATCAAGAGCGTGTGAGTTTATGCCTCAGAAAGGCAGATAATTTATGACGTGGCTTGAATTTATTACAAATCTTTTCATCGAGGCTTTACTGTTTTTAAAAAACTATTTGTTTTTTCCTGGTGATGGCGTAACCTTTTCTTTACTAAGAATAGCTTCGTTAGCCATTGCTTTTACGATATCAGGCGCAATTATCGTCTTTATGTCTCAAAGTGCCGTATTAAAGCATATGGGACCGCAAGCAAAGCGCTTTAAAGCTTATGGTGTCGCGTCGATATCGGGCGTCATTTTAGCCGTCTGTTCATGTTCTGTTTTACCTATTTTTGCCAGCATTAGAAAAAAAGGTGCGGGTATCGGACCAGCAATTGCGTTTTTGTTTTCAGGACCAGCAATCAATGTACTTGCTTTAACACTTACGTTCACAGACATTGGTGCTGATATTGCAATCGCACGCGTTATTGGCGCAGTCTTGCTAGCCTTTGTCATTGGTTGGATTATGTTTTTTATCTTTCGTAAATCTGAGATACAAGACACAAAAAATAGTCCTTTTATGGTTTTAGAAGATGACAAAAAAGGACATAAACTATGGCAAATAATACTCTTTTTCGCGACTCTGTTTGCCATCTTAATATTTGGTGTCTATCGACCGCTTCCAACACTATTCTTAATTGGATTGTTGGTGCTTCAGTTGGTGTTATTTTTTACCAAAGAAGATGTAAAAGAATGGCTCTATGAAACATCTATTTTAACAAAAAAGATACTCCCTTTATTTATTGTTGGTGTCTTTATTGCAGGTATTTTAAATGCACTTATTACACCGCAGATGCTTGTGGATTTTGTCGGTAATAACACTTATCAGTCAAATATTATTGCTTCAATGATCGGTTCACTTATGTACTTTGCTACATTAACTGAAGTTCCCATTGTTAAAACATTACTTGAAAACGGGATGCATCGTGGACCTGCAACAGCACTCTTACTTGCAGGCCCATCACTCAGTATTCCAAATATGATTATCATCACTAAAGTCATTGGCGTTAAAAGAACCTTGACATATGTCGCATTGGTGGTTGTTTTTGCCGCAATGGTCGGTTTAATTGCGGGATATGTTTACTATATCTAAAAAAAATAGGAGGATATTATGATTATTAAAGTATTGGGAAAAGGTTGTAAAAACTGTGCACTTTTAGAACAACATGCTAAAGAAGCCGCAACATTACTCAGTTTAGATTTTACGTTTGAGAAAGTGACTGATATTAACGAAATTGCTGATTATGGAGTGATGAAAACACCCGGTCTTGTGATTGACGAAAAACTGGTATCTCAAGGGAAAATTTTATCAACTAAAGCGATTCAATCGTTGCTTGAATCTCTTTAATAACGTCATTTGCACAGTAAAATATTAAGAACATAATTATCTAAGAAAAAGTCTATGACATCATAGACTTTTTTTCTAAACATGGCTGTGTTTAGTATAATTTATTGCATCATAACTAACGGTTTAATAGTGTATTTCTAATTACAATATTTCCAAATATTTTAACATTTTATCCTTAGGACAATGAACTTCTTTCCAATTATTTGTCCCAACACATCCATTATTTAAATTTTGAGAAATTTCAAGTTGAAATATCTCATCATATAAACAGTCGTGAGCGTACCAATCAGCATCTTGCATAGCTCTATTTAGTTGAGCTACTAGCTTTCTGTTTTTTGTTTTACCGTAGGTTACTTCTGATATAGCATTTACATATTTCAAAACTAATTCCTGAGCAAAACCGTCAAAATGCATAGTAGCCATTATTGCATTTTGTAGCAGAAATCTTGGGTCCTTAAAATCGCTTTTCTTTAACCCGTATAGAACAACTGTATACCTAGTTAAATCATTCATTAATACAAAGAATTTCCTTCTTAAAACAATCATGTAGTTTATATGCCATGCATAGATATTATCATCCGTGTTTAATTCTTGTGGCTTTTCTTTAAGAAAGTCTAACACTTTACTAGTACATTGAATATGCATATTCTACTCCTTCTCCCACTAAACAACATTTTCATTCCGCTATTGACACAAGACAAGAAATAAAAAAATTAAAACAACAACCTTATTATTTTTAATGTTTTATCAAGTAAGTCAGGTGGAAGTTTTTCAATTGTTTTTATATTCCTTGCTTTTGTGTTTATGGTTTTTACTTGTTCGCACATGATTTGTCCGTAAGTTTTTGTCCTTGAATCTAAATCTATATGTAAAGGATATTTAAATGCTCTATCAGAAGTAATTGGAACAACAATAACAAATCCATTTGTTTTTTTATGATATATATCATTGCTTACCACAACACCAGGCCTCTTCCCTTTTTGTTCGGACCCTAGTGAAGGATCAAAATCAACGATAACGATATCTCCCTGATTTACCACAGTTCTCTACCTTTAGAGTCATCAAATATAATTTCGCCTTTATAAGTTTCTTTATAATCTAAAAATAACTCTTCTAGTGATTTAGGATCAAACGAATCTACTTTTGATAATATAATTTCTTTTCCCTCAACCTTAATTGTAAATTCTTCGCTTTCTTTGATATCAAGCATTTTTAAAATAGCAGCTGGTATAATGACACCTTTACTATTTCCTATCTTCTTTAATTGTGTATTCATAAAATCACCATCCTTCATAAAAAGTATATACAATTGTTATAACATCGTCAATGGTTTTATATCATTGATGTTTAAATAAATTATAAGCATAACAAAAAAAACACCCGTTAAACAGGTGTTAAACACATATGGAGGTCCCGACCGGATTTGAACCGGTGATCACGGAGTTGCAGTCC
>SKFU01000039.1 GCA_007117835.1 Candidatus Izemoplasma sp.
CGGTTTAAACTATACATTAACTGATGGTTATTATATTTGGATTCCATACAAAAAAGTCACGTAAACGATATTTAGGGAATAAAACGCTTTCTTAAAGGAAAACGCTGTTGATTATGCAATAAATTTTGCAAATCAACGGCTTTTTTATAGAAATTCACATTTTAATAGTAATATATTACATTTTTATTATTTAAGCATCATGATAAAATGAAAGCGTTTTAAAACAAAAAAAAGGAGAAATATTAAAGATGAAGAAATTAATTTTATTTGCTTTAATTGGTATGTTCGCTTTAACACTATCAGCGTGTGGCGAAAGAGATACACGTATTCATGTCGGTGCCAATATTTATACTTATGGTGACAACTTCATGAATGGTGTTGTAAGACCAGAGTTAGAACGTTATGCTGAGGAAAGAGATATTCGTTTAGACATCGTTGACTCTGAAAATGATCAAGGGAAATTAAACGATCAAGTAGATACTTTTATTGACCGTGGTGTTGATGTTCTTGCGATTAACCTAGTTGATCCAGCTGCAGCGCGTAGCATTATCGAAAAAGCGAAAGCTGCTGATATTCCGTTAATTCTTTTTAACAAAGAAGCAACTGAAGCAGGCGTCATGGATATTTACGATAAAGTATGGTACGTTGGGACTGATTCAGCTGAGGCTGGAATTATTCAAGGCGAAATGATGGTTGCTGACTGGTTAGCAAACAACGACTGGGACTTGAATGGTGACGGTGTACTTCAATATGTATTACTTAAAGGTGAACCAGGGCATCCAGATGCAGAAGCACGTACTTTAGAAGCGGTTAAAGCGTTTACAGATGCCGGTATCCAAGTAGAACAACTTGCACTTCAAGCATCAAATACATGGAATACTGGTGAAGCAAATGATACCGTTGCTGCATGGTTAACATCAGCATTTGCAGATCGTATCGAACTCATTATTTCTAATAATGATGGTATGGCTTTTGGTGCTATCCAAGCAATGAAATCAGCCAATGTTGATCTGCCTGTTTACGGTGTTGATGCATTAGCTCAAGCCATTTCACACATTGCAGATGGTGAAATGAATGGAACTGTCTTAAATGATGGTGTCAATCAAGCACGCGCAACATTAGATTTAGCAATTAATGCTGCAGAAGGTAACAGTGTCACTGCAGGTTCGCCTTGGATTATTAGACAAGACGGCACTAAAGCAGTACGTGTACCTTACGTACCAGTAACAAAAGACAACTATCAAGATTTTCAATAAGTCAATCGAAACATAAACAAGTAACCTGTAGGAGTGCTTCAGCACTTCTACAGGGATTACTTTGTTTCTTTAATAGTTGAGGTGTAATTTATGAGTCAAGCATATCTATTAGAACTGAAAAAAATTGTCAAATCATTTTCAGGTATCACCGTCTTAAATGAAGTCGATTTCAATCTTAAGGCAGGATCGATTCATGCTCTAATGGGCGAAAATGGCGCTGGAAAATCCACACTAATGAAGTGTTTGTTTGGCATTTATAAACAAGATAGTGGGGCGTTTTTTTTAGCGGGTGAACAAGTGAATTTTACCGATCCTAAACACGCGTTAGAAAATGGGATATCAATGGTTCATCAAGAGCTAAATCAAGTCTTGCAACGCAATGTGATGGACAACATTTGGTTAGGCCGATATCCAAGAAAACGCGGTTTTATTGATGAAAAAGAAATGTTGCAGAAAACTGTTGAGTTATTTGAGTCATTAAATATCGCTATCGACCCAAGAGTTAACTTGGGATCTCTTAGTGTATCTCAGCGTCAAATGGTTGAAATAGCTAAAGCAGTTTCTTATCAAGCAAAAGTTATCGTTTTAGATGAACCAACCTCATCTTTAACAGAAAATGAAGTCCATAAACTGTTTCAAATTATGAAAACCCTAAAAAGTCAAGGGGTTGGGATTATTTATATTTCTCATAAGATGGAAGAAATATTTGAAATCACCGACACAGTAACGATTTTAAGAGACGGGAATTATATTGGCACCGAAGATACAAGCGCAGTGACAATGGACAAAATCATTAGTATGATGGTGGGTCGTAAACTAGAAAAACGGTTCCCAGATGTTCCAAACTCGGTTAAAGAAGTGCGATTAGAAGTTAATCACTTATCAACAGAGTATGAACCCAAAGTGAAGGATGTGAGTTTCAACCTTCACCGTGGTGAAATTCTTGGGGTCGGCGGTCTGGTTGGTGCTAAACGAACAGAACTCGTTGAAGCATTGTTTGGTGCAAGAACCAAAAGTAGTGGTGAAATCATTTTAGATGGAAAATCCATTGATATTAACCACCCAAAAGATGCAATTAAAAAAGGTTTCGCATTAATTACTGAAGAACGTCGCGTGACAGGGATTTATCCTGTCGCAGATATTATTTTTAATACAACGATTGCCAATGTTAAGTCATACCGTAATCAATTTGGGTTGCTCAGTGGTAAAGATATGATGAAAGACACCGGTAAAGTCATCAAAGATATGCGTGTTAAAACACCCACGCCATACGAGTTAATTCGAGCACTCAGCGGTGGGAATCAACAAAAAGTTATTATCGGGCGATGGTTATTAACTGAACCGGATATCTTGTTGATGGATGAACCAACACGTGGTATTGATGTGGGTGCGAAATATGAAATATATCAGTTAATGGTTAATTTAGTTAAACAAGGTAAGTCTATTATTATGGTCTCATCTGAGATGCCAGAGTTATTGGGTATCACCCATAGAATCGCTGTTATGAGTAATGGCCGTTTAGTGGATATTGTAAAAACCAAAGAGGCGACACAAGAAGATATATTTAAGATGTCAGCCAAATATCTTTAATTGGAGGGTATTAAAAGATGAATAACAGTAAACTTGAACATCTAGTAGGGATTAAAAAAATAGCTTTCTTGATGTATATGTACTCGATTGGGTTATTACTCAAAGGCTTAAAAATGATCGTTAGAATTATCATCAGGGGTTTAACTAAAGTGTTTAAAGGGTATGGTGCATTATTGCTTTGGCTTGCTTTTTGGCAAAAAGAAGCCACAGATGAAGTGACTGTAACAGCCGAGGCTGAAGCAGAAATGAACATCTTTAAGCGCATGGTTGAGCGTTATAAAAGACGCGTCGCTCGACGCATCTTAAGACATCGTCAATGGAAAGAACAAGACACCATTAACTTTCTAATAAATAACGCGATCTATATTGTTATCTTAGGACTCATTCTCGTTGTTATTATTCAAGAACCAAAATTTTTAAGTGTGAATGTGTTTAGAAACATTTTAACGCAATCTTCAGTGCGGTTAATCTTAGCCTTCGGGGTCGGTGGCATTATCATTTTACAAGGGACAGATTTATCACTTGGACGCAGTGTCGGGTTCGCCGCAATTATTTCTGCATCTTTACTTCAATCACCAGATTACGCCAGTCGTTTTTATACTAATTTACCTCAATTGCCACTCATTTTACCATTAATCATTGTTATGATTGTTGCAGCTTTCTTTAGTGCTATCAACGGCTTTGTTGTTGCCGTATTCAAGATTCATCCGTTCTTAGCAACATTGGGTGCAAGCGTGGCTTTGTTTGGAATCTTATCAATGTATTTTGCCAGTGGTGATCCAGGACCACAACCGATTGGTGGTTTTGACACACGGTATGTCCAGTTGGTTACAGGACAGTTAAATGTATTTGGGTTTCAACTTCCTAAACTAATTGTTTACGCCGCCATTGTGACGTTCCTTATATGGATTTTATGGAATAAAACCACGTTCGGTAAAAACATGTATGCGGTTGGTGGAAACCCAGAAGCCGCTAAAATTTCAGGTGTTAGCGTCGTAAAAACAACCATTTTGGTTTATATCGTTGCTGGAGTACTCTATGGACTTGGTGGCTATTTAGAAGCCGCACGTATTGGTAGTGCATCTAACGGAACAGGCTTTAACTACGAGCTTGACGCGATTGCAGCCTGCGTTGTGGGTGGAATTTCTTTTAGTGGTGGCATTGGAAAAGTTAGTGGCGCAGTCGCTGGTGTATTGATGTTCACGATTATTAGCTACGGCATGAACTTTTTAGGACTCGATGTTTTTTACCAATACATTATCAAAGGTGTTATCATCGTTGCGGCCGTTGCTTTAGATACAAGAAAATACTTAGTTAAAACATAGTGCTTTAATTGTCAAAGCAACTCCTCCTTAATTAAAGCTAATGATATCTTACTTACCTAAAAAAGCGCCTCTTCAAAAAGGCGCTTTTTTATTTAGTTTATCAAATGTGTTCAATCATCACCCAGCGTCAGGTAAGCAATACTAATCGCGGCGATGCATTGAAGTCGGTTTTTGATCAAAAAGGTTAAATTTCCCAATACAATAAAATATTTTGATTGCAAATAGGTTATAATATGAGTTGTTTAATAATACACAAGACATGATTTAGTTAATTGCCTCAGCAATAATCAATCAAGCCTTATCATGTATTTTTACTACGTTTAACTAAAAAATAAAAGAAAAGTCATTATAAGTGAAACACTTTAATTTTTAAAAGGACGCGGCATATCACCCGCTATGAAACACAAGATGCATCAAAATAATAAAACAAATAGTAAACTTTAAAGTGGGTAATCGTTAAAAACGACACGCTATTTAAAATAACAGCGGGAAACCCCTTGTTTAGACGCTTTGATATTGGTTTTCTGATTTATCAGCGTAACAAAGTAAAATCTATGGTTAAGTCGTGAATGTATTTAAGATAAGACATTACCGTCAGATTAAATAAAGTTTATTGGTTTAGATAGGAGTGCGTTTAATGATTGGGTTAAAGCGTGGTGAGGTTCAGCTTTTAAATCACCAACCATCATGGAAAAAAGAAGCCCATGACATGATTGATAAAATCCATCATGTCATGCGTGATGATGCCTTAGACATTCAGCATATCGGAAGTACTTCAATTGATAGTATTAAGGCAAAGCCCATCATCGATCTTGTTATGGCGGTCCATGATTTTTCTATTGTAAAACATAAAATACCCGCATTAGCAAAACTCGGATTTCAGTATAACCCACAGGCGGATTTACCAAATGCCATGTATTTCAATCGCAAAATCGATAATGACACAGTATCTACACATCATTTGCATGTCTTAAAGCATAACTCATTCGAATGGAAACATCACATCAACTTTAGAGATTATCTTAACACACATAAGCATGTTGCTAAAGCATACGAATCATTAAAAATTAAGTTACTCAAAGCGTATCCAAAAGATAGAGTCATGTACACAGAACTAAAAGCACCATTTATTAAGCAGGTTATAAGAAAAGCACAGGTCCATGGGTTTTTAAACACAATCATTGAAATTCAGATTGATCGCCCAATCGGCACCACCCACCCTAAACACCCTGAGATTATATATCCTATTAATTATGGTTATATTGATCAAGAGATGGCGCCCGATGGTGAATATCTGGATGTGTACTTATTGGGTGTTGATAAGCCTGTAACTTCGTTTGTGGGTAAAATCATTGGCATTGTTCACCGTGAAAACGACGTTGAAGATAAATTAGTAATGGCACCCATAGATAAAAATTACACAAAAGATGTCATTCAATCAATGATTCATTTCCAGGAACAGTTTTACATCTCAACCATCGAAACCATGGATGAACCATACAAAAGGGGTAAAATAAATGATTGAAATCACACGTAAAGAAGCACACTTAGTTTGGCCATTACTTCAAACATTACGGTATGACAACGTCCTTGATGCGTTGATTCATGGGTATCATGGGACCATGACAGTCGATGATTTAGACAAACCCACTGTCTTTTTAGGATGGGTTGGCTTTGTATATTTTTTGGCTGGCAATCCAAACAGTGTAAAATCAAAACAAATGATTCAAGGCATACCTAAAGGCGTAGAGATTAATACCACAGCGGCATGGGTTAAAGTTTTGGAAGAAAATTATCCAAAACACATACAAAAAATAACGCGTTATGCCTTTGCCGCTGAACATTTAGATAAAACACACTTATCTAACGTCGCAAGCGGTTTTCAAAAGGACTACACGATTGCCAAGATTGATGAGAGATATTATCACCAAATCATTCGTGATCAATGGGGTCTTAGTTTTGTGAGTAATTTTAAAGATTATCGTGATTATCAAGCCCATGGGCTTGGGTTTGTCGTTTTAAAAAATGACATCATTGTTGCAGGGGCATCATCTTATGCTTATTTTAATGGCGGCTATGAAATTGAAATAATTACCCATAAAGACTACCGCAACCAAGGCCTTGCTACAGCGATAGGGGCCCATTTTTGTTTGGTGTGTCTTCAGACACAAAAAATCCCGAGTTGGGATGCCGCAAACCTAACCAGCAAACGCCTTGCTGATCGTTTAGGATTTACTTTTGAGTATAGCTATGATGTGTTTATAATTAACGCCTGAAATATCTTTGCTTTTGCTTAGTGATTTAAAGCCACATTAATTCTAGCATCTGCATAAAGCATAGGCCATGTGCCTATGCTTTTTTAAATGGCTTGATTCCAGTGACTCACGATTAAGTATTATGTAGTTTAAATCATGGGAAATTGCATAGCAAGAACATATTTACTGATTAACATACTTTTTAAAATGACACAAAATGCGTCATCAAGTAAATTTTTTGTTTAATTTTTATGATGATTTTTTCCGGCAATACGCCCCATCACCAAACAATCTGTAATCGCCATACTACCGAGTCGGCTTATGCCGTGAACCCCACCAGTGCATTCACCAGCCGCAAACACGTTTTCAAAACATTGACCATCTTTGGTGATTACTTGGGCGTGTTCATTAATTTGAATGCCGCCCATTGTATGATGAATCTTTGAAACAGTCTTCATCGTGTAATACGGTGGATTGATGAGTGGTTTAACAGCGTTTAAGTCTTTTAAGAAGTGATCGTTAGCTTTTGCTACAATATGATTATTATACGTGTCGATTGTCGCTTTAAGTTTAGTTGAGTCCATGCCATAACGTTCTGCGATTATGCTCAAATCATCAGCCACTTCAACAACCTTTTTTTGTATTAACCGAGCGATATCCCAGCCACTATCTAAGACCATCGTGTGATCGGTAATGGCCAATGCATAAGGCATTGATATTAGCGCATCACTGACGACTTTACGGTCTGCACGTTCATTGACAAACCGCTGTGCATTTTTTGGATTGATTAAGATGCCATAAGGCAGTGCGATGTAATCGGCAAACAAAGGGCCTAACCCAAATCCTTTTTCGTCTGGGGAAGCCCAAGGACCACATTGAATGTTTTCCATACCTATGAGTTGTGCCCCTTTGGCTTCTAGTAGTACTAAGAGTTCGCCTTGCGCACTTGGCAAATTGGTGCTTGACAAGTTTTCTAACGAAGAATTGTACATTTCAATCATTTTTTGATTGCTGCTAAACCCACCGGCTGCGACAATCAGTCGATGGTTTATATGTATCACGCAATGATTATTACGCTTAGATTCAACGTGTACTTCAGTGGCTCGATTGGCTTGAATCGTGATGTCTAAAACTTTTGTATTATATAAAAACTCGACGCCGAGATTGGTCGCGTATTTAACCATCGGTTTGATAAAGTCTTTGCCTGATTTATTAAGTGGTGTTAAACAGCGCTTGACACTGTGCCCACCAAAAAAATCAACGCGATCTTGATATTGTACGCCCATTGCTTTGGTCCATTCGTAAGCTTGATTCGAATGTTTTGCGATGGTGTCGACTAACTTCGGGTTATTTTGATAACCCCCAGCTTTTAATATGTCTTGTGTAAGTAAAGCCACTGAGTCATCAATTTTTTTACGTCGTTGTATGTCACTGCCAACGACTGCGATACCGCCATCGCTAATTAAGGAGTTGCCGCCTGCTGTTGTGAGTTTTTCAATGATAAGCACACGTGGATAATGTGATTTGGCTTCGATGGCTGCGGATAGTCCAGCAATCCCACTGCCAATGACCACCACATCATAATGTTGAGCACATTTCATAGTAACACCTTCTTTGAGTTCATTATTATTAGTTTAACATAGAGTTTCGATATGACCTAAAGACACCACAAAAACTGAAAAACTGATTATTGACTATAAACTTAGGTGGGTATTAAAAATGCTTTGCAGCGTTTGGACTGCAAAGCATTTTTAATGTTTTAATTACTGAACTACTGTTTCGTTTTGTTTTAACAACGCTTTGGCAATGACATTCATGTTGTCTTTGTCAGATTCTGCCATATCGATAAAACCCTGATTGTCAACGGGACTTATCTTGGCGACCATCACGACATCATTATCTTCAGGTTTATAAGAACAAAGATAAAGCACGTCGTTAACTGTCATCGGGGTGATTTGACAATCTCCACTTTTTCCAAACATTCGGTTGATTGGCATCATGTGATACGTAGGATGCGCTGTGATCTCGAGTGTGTTTTCTGTGTCATACTTCAATACCCATTTTACGACAATTGACATGTTGTCTCCTTTCTACCAAAAAGAAAAACGCCATCGTCTGATGGCGTAATCAATGACCACCATCATTCAAGCTTTAGCACCTTACCTAAGGCAGGTTGCTGAAGGGTCATAGAGCTTGTCTCTCACCTTCTCTTTATGGTAAATAAATTATACCATATTTATGTTGAAAAATCAATGAAAAAAAGTGTGTAGGGTTGCTATTTGTAATCGAAAGGTTGCTTGTTTTATCTAGTATCTAATGAAGTTTTAATGATAAATATTCTTAAAACATTTCACCCGAATACAAAAAAATGCTATGATAGGGTAAACATTTAATAAACTATAAAATAGTAACCTCTACTTCACATCTTTTAAAGGATGATGTTCATGGAATCTGAATTATTCATTGCGTATTTAATCTATGGTTTTGTGTACATTTTATTTGGTTTTCGTATACTGACCATTGAAAAACATCATGGCCACAATCAGTATTTAAATCAAGCGTTTAAGTACGTGGCTATTTTTGGTATTGTCCACGGGTTCTCAGAGTGGCTTACGGTGCTTCGTATTTCAAACTTATTTATACCCATCGATGCCATCATACAAAACACAAAGTTCATTCTTAAAATGGTATCTTTTGTTTTATTGATGCAAGCGGGCACAACAATCATAGTCGCACTTAAAATCAAACGTTCTTGGCTTAAAATAATCCCTGTGACTTTTGGTATCATATATTTGATTGTGTTTATCATCGTTTTAACCAATCATGGATTTGATTATTTTATTAATAATCGAACATTCAATATTATTTATATTCGCTATTTCTTAGGCGTCACTGGGGCGTTTATTGCTGCTTTAGGTTTTTACCTTGAATCACAAAGACCTGAATATGTTTATAACCAATTAAAATGGCGATATTTAGCGATAGCCATCACCTGTGTTGTGTATGGTCTAATTGATGGTCTGATTGTTAGACCAACTGATTTTTTTCCAGGGAATGTAATAAATAATCACAACTTTTATGCATTCTTTGGTTTTCGAATTCAATGGTTAAAAATCGGTGTAGGACTCGTCTTTTACTTTGTAATTGGGCGTTTAATAGCAGTCTTAAATCAACTGGTTTCTACCAGTATTGCGACAGCCAATATCGCAACCATTGAAATGGATGCACGCTGTAAGATAGGCTTTGAAATGCATGATTTGATTATACAAAGTCTTTATGGCATAAAACTGAAAACATCAAAACTAATTAAAGAGTATCCGATGATTGACCCTTTGAAAGTTTTGAACAAAGACTTAGATGATGCCCTATCTCAAACCCGTGATTTTATTCATAATGAAACGCTACAACGCATGAGTTTTAAAGATTTATACGAGTCTTTAATTCATTTAAAAAACCAGTTAAACTATGCGAAAAAGTCAGTTATAACACTTAACCTTGATCCATCGCTTATTGCAAAAACATCAGAACATAGTATCTCAATTACCCAGTGTTTTTTCTCGGTTCAAGAAGCCTTGCTTAATGCGTTTAAGCATGCCCAAGCCAATACGATTGAAGTAACCGTTAAAAACGCAAATGACCACATTCAAATGATCATCAAAGATGACGGTGTAGGCATCGATAAAACCGTATCTAAAGGACGCAAGTCATACGGCATGTTTTCAATGCGTCAAAGAGTTCAAAGTCTTGATGGCCAACTCACTGTTGTTAGTGATTCAGCGGGCACAAGCATTATCATTAATGTCCCAATTAGCGAGTTTATACTATGAACCCAATTAGAGTATTGATTGTCGATGATCATAAAATGGTTAGAGATGGTTTACGCTATTTTATGAGTGATGAACCAGGAATTCACGTTGCCGGTGATGCCGATTCATTAAAAAATATGTTTGCAGTTTTAAAAACGCAAACCATCGATGTTATTTTGATGGACTTTAAGTTACGAGATGGTGATGGTATTAACGGAGCACTGAAGGTAAGAGATTTGTTCAAACACATCAAAGTTATTTTGATTACCGCCCACATTGAGCCTGAAATCATTCATTCAGCACTCCAGTCTAAATTGGATGCGATTATTTTTAAAAGTATTGATGAACTCGATTTGATAGAAACCATTAAAAGCGTTTATCAAGGAACATTTAATGCGCTAGAAAACTTACCTAAAAAATACGCTAAAGAAGACAGTAATCTGATTCAAATGGTTGATTTCACCCGTAAAGAACAACAGGTTTTAGACTGGATTGCTTTGGGTAGAACCAATTCAGAAATCGGTTCAGAAATGAATATTGCAGAAAAGACTGTACGCAATTACCTACACGCTATTTATCGTAAAATTCATGTTTCTAATCGTACTGAAGCGGCAGCTTACTGGATTAAATCACGCATGTCAAACCGGGACAAATGACCCGGTTTTTTTATGGC
>SKFU01000013.1 GCA_007117835.1 Candidatus Izemoplasma sp.
GGCTCTATTTTTTGAGTGTCTTTCGACGGCTCGTTTATAGTCGGGGTTAATGAGTTACTACCCAATAACACGGCACTAATTTCTATTAATTTTGCTTCACGAACTAACCAAAAATAACCTTTACTTTCAGCTTCGTCACGGTTACCTAATTGGTCAATATTGTCCATCCATACCTTGTATTCCTCCTCATGCTCTTCGTCATTAACCGCTAAGTCAATTTTAACATACTGCATCCCCACCGAATGCTGGTTGATTTTACCGTTTTTGTATTCAGCAAAAATACGTTCGTTGTAGTCTTTTAATATCTCGCTATCCAAAAACAAAGCAGTCGTTTCACCCGCTTTTTCAATTCCTAAATCCTTCCACTTTACAACATCTTCATAAACACGAATAGGCTCACCAATCTTTGACGTTAGTTTAAACTCATGATCATGCAAATGAAATATTTGATTCCCTCGTTCTTTGATTGACTTGGTAAACACTCCCTTGGCATGTACATCGTCATGGCTATCCATCCAATTATAAGTGTTGCCTATGATTGTGCGCTTTAGGCTTGTTTCGTTATTTTCAAACAACCCTTTAGAAACGTTGCTTTGAATTAATGCAGAAAGCCCACCTTTTACAGTCTTAATTTCTGCTTTTTTCAATGCGATTAGCTCACTTTTGCGCTCGATTAATTCTTTAATTTTCATCGCTCTTTTTTTTACGTCCTCGTTTCGGTTTCGGTTTTGGTGTTTCTTTTTTTAAAAAAGCTTTCCCCATCTTTTCTTTTTTGGTTTTTCAATAACATCCTTATTATCTACATCAATAGTTTCATCTTCATTATAAAGACTTTCTGTGTTATTTTCAGGGCTTGTTTCAACTTTTTCTTTCAAAACAACCTTTCCCATCTTTTCGGCTTTCTGCTTTTTCAGCATTTCAATAAACTTGTTCATATTTCTAAAGTTTAAAATGTTCTTTATATTCTTGCTCATTAACAAAACCACGGCTTAACCAATCATCCCAAATTGCCTTTTCCGTGTTCATTGTTTGCGCTTTTCTGTTATCTACATCTGCACGCTCTTTCTCATTCTCCTGCATTATTGGCAAGTGGTCGAACTTCGCCACTAAAACGCCTTCACGACTAGGAATAGCAATGTTTAAGCTGTTGGCAATACTGTCAACTTCATTTTGTGCTGTTCCTTGGATGTAGTTTTTATACGCTGTTTTTTGATTTTCAAAAGTCGATCCTTGCATCATTGCCGTTAGTAGCTCTTTAGGCAAGCCATAAGTACCGAATAAAATCAAAGCATTCTGCACCAATGATTCATTGATTTTGAGCTTTGAAACATCGACCATCGTTTCAACGTACTTAACAGGAGAATTAACCAACCTCATGTTATTTTGACCTGTTAACGAGCCGTAATCCTGCTGTATTTGCTTCTCGATTTCCTCTTTTTCCTCTTGTTTTAAAGGTAAAGAAACACCTGTATCGTCTTTGCTGTCAGGCATCAACATCCCCATCCCTCCAGGAGTTGAAAGGAACGTGTTTTGTGATTCCAAAGCCGCTTGAATGTTACTGACTACATAACGCTGTGATTTTAGCTTGCTTTCCGAGTAGTAAGGGTTTGTAAATATTGGAGTATCAAAGAAAGGTAGTAGATTTTCTTTATCCAGCAACACCTTATCAAGACCATTTAATGAACAATAATAAGGCGTAAATACATCTTCACTAGACTTGGTTAACAATGAGTGTAAGTAGTCTATTTTTGATTTAGTTACAAAGTCATCATTAAACTTCACTTGGTCGGTCGGTAGGTTCAGCAAATCGAACCTGTCAACTGATTCACTAGGGCGTAACCTATTTAGATACAAGTAACCAGTGCCCCAAATACCCTTATAAACCATCAATTGAAGTAGAAACTCGTTTCGGCTCAGGTATGGATTAGGCTTGTTTAGTTTCTTGGTCAGCTCATTTTCAACAAACTCACCGTCTTCTGTCTTAATATAAAATTTCGCATTAGCTACGGCTTTTGCTCTCTCGTTAATAGCGGTAAATACAAATGGGTTAGTTTTGTACCATGCTAGGAAATTCTCATCCAGTATCTTTGATTTACCTAAGACTTGACCGAATGCAAAAACCCCTTGTTTTGTAGGCGGTTGCTCATTTAATCCACTTTGACCGAAAAGATTTTGCCAAAAACCCATATTTTAATTAATATTTTAGCAAATGTATTGATTATTCTTTAATCATACAACAATTTCTAAATCAAATGCGTTAACTGCAAAACGTTTACCCACCATAGCATACTTCAAAGTGTCCATAAGGTGGTCATTTCCTTTGCGTGGCACTTCGTCTTGTAATATCTCCCCTGTCTTGTTTTCATCATATCTCCAACCAAGATATTCATTCCATAAGTTTTCACCGCAAAAATACAACTCATATTGCCTAAGGTCTTTAATAGCCTTCATATTGGTTGCGTGAATCTTCTTGACTGCGATAACATTGTAACCTGCCCTTCGTAGTTCAGCTATCTCGTTGGCTCCTGCTCTGTCTGGAATGATTGGTATTCTTTTTGATACTTTTAACCGCTCAAGTGCCTTAAGTAGTGGCTCCTCCTTGTCGGGCTTGTAATGCAACTCCAATGAGTACCATCTTTTTTCATCCTCGTCAATCTTGTTCAATGTAAGTGCATTAGGTGCTGTATCTCCAAAGTCCAATGAATATAATAAGTTTCCTTCTGCTTTCTTCCACTCATCTACCGTTATTTTAGTTGCGCCAGTAAGCACGGCACGTTCAACTCCTGACGTGATTAAACCTAAATATGTACGACAATAGTAGTCAAAATCGTTCCATTTTCTGCCCTCGTATTTACGTATAGCGTCAATGGATAGGTTTTTTCTATTGATGCCGTAATTACC
>SKFU01000029.1 GCA_007117835.1 Candidatus Izemoplasma sp.
ACAGATTTTAAAATCGGTTTACTAAACCGTATTTTTACAACACCGAGTTGTCTTAGAATTTCAAACCCAACCCATGCAGTTAAAAATCGATAAGCACTTAAACCAATCGGACTAAGTGTGGCCAATGCAACTTTAGAAAACATAAAAGAAAATCCAAAAAATATTGCGAATAGTAGACTGGCACCATGCACTTTTTTACGCATATTAAACACCTGATTTGATAAGATGACTCTATTATACATGAATAATCTAAGACCGAGTTAAAAAATGTTTTCTTTATTCAAACTAGACTTATAAACAAAACAGTGCTATCATAATCTTACCATCGTGGAGGATTAGCTCAGTTGGGAGAGCACCTGCCTTACAAGCAGGGGGTCAGTGGTTCGAGCCCGCTATCCTCCACCAATATCAGATCGATTCAAACAATCAGCAAAGATGCTGATTTTTTATTTGCTTTAAGCAAAAGTTACGCTATAATGAACATATAATGAGGGGGTTAGATTATGGATCAAAAAATCATCGCAAACAAAGCACCTTATAAAGTCGATTTAGAAGCCGGAAAAACGTATTATTGGTGTCAGTGTGGACGCAGTAAGGACCAACCTTTTTGTGACGGCGCCCACAAAGTCACGGACATTAAACCAGTAGTGTTTAATCCAGAAACCTCTAAAACCGTGTTTTTATGTGGCTGTAAACAAACATTAAATCCACCGTATTGTGATGGTAAACACAGAACACTATAAAGGCTAATTTTAGCCTTTTTTAATATACTTAAATCGATAATGATGTTATAATTAAGGCGGATAAAAAGGAGGTTATTATAATGATAAGTAGAAAAGAACTATTTACGATTGATCATGTACCAGGCAAAACAATTAAAGAAGCTTTAGGTTATGTTAAAGGATCTGTTGTACAAACAAAACACATTGGTAAAGACATTGCAGCAAGTTTTAAAACAATTTTTGGTGGTGAAATCACAGGCTACTCAGAAATGATGTCTGAAGCGCGCCAAATCGCAACAGAGCGATTGTTACAAGAAGCCGATGAAATGGGTGCAGATGCGGTGATTGGTTTTCGATTACAAACCAGTTCTGTGATGGGTAGTGCTGCAGAAATCATTGCTTACGGCACAGCTGTTAAGTTTGAGTAAGGTGACCATATGACATTACATCAAACATCCAAAATAACAACAATTATTGGATTGATATTTGAAGGACTGGGCGTTTTTGGTATTGCCATGGGTGCTGCTTTGTTTAACATGTTTCAAAGTGATGTTTTTTTTGATTTGATCGCCGAAGATTTTACGCCTGCTGAAATACAACTTGTGACGCAAATGTTCAGTGTCTTTAGTGTTGTATTTGTGGTTATGGGATTTGTGCTTTTTATTTTTTTCATTGTTAACCTGATTTTGTTCACCAAATTATTGCAAGGTAAATACACCACTGAAACAGCTCAAAACGTACTATTGTATCAAGCCATTTACGGGGGAATTAGTTTATTTTCAAATCAGATTGTTGGTATATTATATCTCGTTAGTGGTATTCAAGGACGTGCAGCAATCCAGAAAGAGAAATATCCGATAAGAGAGGGATTATGATGTTTACTGACGGATTACCACCCATTGTTTGGGTATTATTACCACTTGTACTTATTGAACTAGGCATCCGAGTTTATGCAATTATGGATATTTTAAAACCTGACAGAGTGACCAATATTATGAACAAAACACCATGGATTATTATTTGTGCACTGATTAATTTTGGTTGGGTTATTTATTTGTTGGTAGGGAGAAAAGATGTCATTATTAACGATTAAGAACTTAAATAAGTCTTATCAAAATGTCCAAGCATTAAGTGATGTCTCATTAAACATTGAAGCAAATCAAGTCTATGGTTTTATTGGCAAAAACGGGGCCGGAAAAACAACCACCATATCGATACTTATGGCGCTGTTGAAAAAAGATTCAGGGACCATTATTTTCGAAGGAAAAGCATTGGAATGGAATGATGTCTCTTACAAAAAAAAGATTGGATTTGTTGCAGATGTACCAACGTTTCCAGTGTATTTAACAGCCCATGAGTTTTTAGATTTATCTGCATCATTTATGGGACTTGACAAAGACGCACGGAAAACCAAAATTAATTCAGTGTTGGAATTTGCTGAGTTACAACATGTGAATCATAAAATCGGAAGTTATTCACGCGGCATGCGTCAACGCTTAGCCATCGCCGCAGCATTATTGCACGACCCGATTTTACTGGTTATGGATGAACCAACAAGCGCTTTGGATCCAATGGGCCGTAAAACAATTTTGAATATGGTTTTAAAATTGAAAAAAACCATGGCTGTGTTTTATTCAACCCATATTCTTGAAGACGCTGAGAAAGTCTGTGACCGTATCGGTTTAATTGATCAAGGACGAATGATGCTTGAAGATGATACCCATAAAATTTTAAACAACGTGCGGACCGAACAATACTTGTTAGAACTTTTAGAAGAAAACAGTGTTAACGAACAAATACTCGAATCGTTTGCCGGTTTTAAAACCATTAAAATGATTCAAAACAATCGATTTATATTTGAGTATAAAGAAGACGGTTCACAATACAGCTTGTTTAAATATTTAAATGAGCACAAGTTAACAATCACACAGTACCGAAAACAAACAAAGTCATTAGAAGACGTATTTTTGGAGGTTATCAATGCAAACACTCCTTAAGTATGAATGGTTTTATTTTAAACGCACATCAAAAATTATGATTTTAACAATACTAGGTGTCTTCTTAAGTGGTCTGAGTGTGCTAACCGCACGTTACTTAAATGAAATTATCGCATTTGCACTTGCTCAGGATGAAGGTATTCACATTGAGTTGCCGCCAAGTACAGTATTGGATTCTTATTTACAGTTTTTCAACAATTTCCAACAAATTTATTTTCTTGTCGTTATATTTATTCTCATTGGATTTTTTAACCAAGAAGCATCAAAAGGCTATCAAAGTTGGCTGTTTTCTCGTCCAATAAAACGTTCAAACTACTTATTTAGCAAACTAATTATGGGATTATTATTGGTGATTACTACGTTGTTAATAAGCAGCCTTGTTTTTGCTTTTTACACCAGAGTTGTATTTGAAACATTCTCAATCTCAACGTTTTCTTTAGCGTTAATGGTATTTATCGTATTTATTATTTTTTATCTAACATTTATGTTGTTAATGTGTGTTATTTTTAGACGAAACACATTGCCAATGGTCATCAGTGTATTTCTGTATTTTGTCTTATCGGGACTTGCAGCGATAACTTGGCGATTTTTCAAGTATTTGCCAAGCCAACTTCTCGTCATGCCGATTGAAATTGTTCAAGATAAACACGATCTTACGACAGTCTTAATCACTAGTGGTATTGCACTCAGTGTTTCAGTGATATTCGTGTTACTAAGTTTAAAGATATTTGATTATAAACAATTAACATAGGCTTAAATTAAAAAACTGTCAATCACATAAATTATGTGATTGACAGTTTTTTAATCGAGCAACATTGAAAGCAAACGATTTATTTTATCGGTATTAATGAAACGCGATTCTCTTAATATCTCTTTACCTTCGGAAAAAATAAGGACAGTAGGCACACTGAAAATAACATGTTCACCACGAAACTGATCCATATCATCAACGTAAACTTGAATTTTATCTATGCGATCTAAATAGGGAACAGTTTTTATTAAGTGATCAACAATCATCGTACACGTTGCACAGCTGTGCGCTTTTGCAACAACCATTATCACACCGTTTTTAATGCGGTCTTGAATCATTTCGTAAGCATTGATGGTTTCCATGTTGACCTCCTAAATTACATCACCATGAAGTATAGATAATTTAACGCAAAACGTCAAAGAAAACGCTTAATTATTGTGAAATAAGCATATTCCTTGATGGGAATATAATAACGTTATATACTATCAGTAGACAGAATAAAAAAGGTGATAATATGCATGCAGCCGAACTGTTTCACCAACTTGCACATGAAACGCGTTTACGGTTAATAACGCTGTTGTTAGAACGTGAATTATGTGTGTGTGAACTCGAAGAAATTCTAGACATTAGACAAGCCAATATCTCGAAGCACTTAATGAAATTAAAAGCTTTAAACATCGTTGACGTGCGCCGTGAAAAGCAACGTGGGTTTTACTATTTAACTGATTATTTTAAGCAGTTTCCTTTTTTAATTGAACACTTAAGGTCGTTGGCTCTAAAAGAAACACAATTACAAACGGATTTAAAAAACTTAACCCAACATGAACATCAAAAAGAATCAAAAATATATGTATGTACTATGTATAAAAAGGAGACACTGTCATGATTAAAAAAGCAATCCGTGTTGAAGGCATGACCTGTGCAATGTGTGCTAAAACAATAGAAAATACATTTAAAGATAATGCCAATGTCGATGTAAAAGTTAACGTTGGCGCTGGCAAAGTTTTGGTTAACTATGACGAATCACACATCAAGTTGACAGACATTGCCGAACAAATAAATCAGTCGGGTTATCACGTTGTTTTAGAAGAGACATTGGCAGATAATGCAAAACTTAGAAAAAAAATGTTGCGTGAAATCATCGTATCAGTGACGTTGTCAATACCGCTATTATGGGCTATGTTTAGCCATATCCCAATCTTTAGTTTTCTTTATGTTCCACCGCTTTTTACGCAGGGGTTTTTTCAGTTGGTCACAAGTGGTATTGTTCAATTTTTTATTGGGAAAAGGTTTTATATTGGAGCTTATAACGCAATTAAGAAACGCGTACTGGGTATGGATATTTTGGTAGTATTGGGAACAACCAGTGCATTTCTATATAGTCTTTACTTATTAATTCAACATACTTGGGTGATGCCGATGCACCACCCAGAATACTATTTTGAAATTAGTGCTTTGATTATTACGATGGTACTTTTAGGAAACTATTTTGAACATAAAGCTAAAGAACGCACCACGGATGCTTTGGTAGAATTACTTAATTTGGGTGCTAAAGAAGCAAGAATTGTTCAAGGTGAAAAGACCACTATGGTACCCATTGAATCGGTTAAAGTTGGTGATATATTACTGGTTAAAGCCAATGAAAAAATACCTATTGATGGCGTTCTTGTTGAAGGAAAGACACATATTGATGAATCGATGATTACTGGGGAAAGTATCCCAGTCAATAAAAAAGTAAATGATAAAGTCATTGGTGCGACAATGAACGTGCAAGAGACAATTAAAATTCGTGCAGAAAAAGTTGGTTCTGATACAATGCTTAATCAAATCATCTCGACAGTCGAAGAAGCAAGTGCGGCAAAATTACCAATTCAGCGTACCGCAGACAAAGTCGCATCTGTATTTGTGCCTTTTGTAATATCGATTGCACTGCTTAATTTTGCAGTACATTGGGTATTTTTAGACTTTAGTTTTGCTGCATCATTCACACGAAGTATAGCGATTTTAGTGATCAGTTGCCCTTGTGCTTTAGGGTTAGCCACACCGACTTCTATCTTGGTGGGAAACGGCAAAGCTGCGCAAAATCATATACTATATAAAGGCGGCGAATTTTTCGAGTTAGCGCCTAAAATTCAAGTGATTGCTTTTGATAAGACGGGGACATTAACTTTAGGGAAACCGACAGTGACTGATTATTTAGGCACCGATGACGCACTGCTTTATGCAATGAGTGTTGAAAATCAATCAACCCACCCTATCTCTCAGGCACTGGTCTCTTATGCGGAAAGCAAAACACTTACACCTTTAGACGTGACCGATTTTAAGACACTTGAAGGTAAAGGTATCAAAGGCACAATTAATTCACAAGAAGTAGTGATTGGCAGTTATAAGCTTATGCAGTTAATCGACATTGAACTTGGTGATTGGCAGAACGCTTACAACACTTGGATTGAAGCCGCGAAAACAACCAACTTTATTGTGATTGATAATCAAGTTAAAGGGTTATACGCTGTTAGAGATGATATAAAACCTTCATCTAAACGTGTCATTGAAATCATGAAAGCAAAAGGACTTGAAACTGTGATGATTACAGGTGATCATGAAAAGGTTGCACGGGCGATTGCAAATGAAGTCGGCATTTCGACCTATTTTTCTGGTGTCTTGCCACATGAAAAAGCAGAGATTATTCAAAAGCTGCAAGCCGAAGGCAAAGTTGTTGCATTCGTGGGCGATGGTATCAATGATGCACCTGCACTTAAAATTGCCGATGTTGGCATTGCCATGGGCTATGGCACCGACGTCGCGATTGACTCAAGTGATGTGACTCTCATGAGCCATGATTTAGGATTGGTCATTAAAGCGATAGAAATGAGTAAAGCAACGCTTAAAAATATTCATCAAAACTTCTTTTGGGCGTTTTCATATAATCTTGTTGCCATCCCATTGGCGGCGACAGGACGTTTATCAATGGTGCTCGCTGCAGCAGCCATGGGATTTTCATCAATCATGGTTGTGATGAATGCTCTACGTTTAAAAACAACAAAACTTACCGATGTAAACACATTACATGATTCCGAGATAAAGGAGGGAAAAACCATGAAACTACAAATACCTGATATGTCATGCAATCATTGCCTTCAAGCAATTTCTAAAACTTTGAAACAAAAAGGTGTAAATGATTTTTCAGTTGATTTAGACACTAAATCTGTGACTATCAATGATGTTAACTCAGTTCAATCAGACATCGTTCAGTGGATTCAAGAAGCCGGTTATACAGTTCAACTGTAATAAAAAATGGGCAAATAAATACCTTGATTTTCACCAAATTATTTGCCCATTTTCTTGTTGCTTTATAAAAGACTCTTTGATATAATAAATAAGCGCTTAATTGACTACCAATTGTTTGTGGAGGGGTAGCGAAGTGGTTAAACGCGGCAGACTGTAAATCTGCTCCTTAGGGTTCGGCGGTTCAAATCCGTCCCCCTCCACCATTTTAGGGGTGTGGTGTCAACGGTAGCACAGCGGTCTCCAAAACCGTTAGTACGGGTTCGAATCCTGTCACCCCTGCCATAATGCGTACAAAAGAAGCCGTTTAAAGCTTCTTTTTTTTATAAGCACGATGTTGTTAATTCAGTATTGCATCAGGCTTATTAACATCAATGCAGTGAGGGACATCACATACCATCTATTCTGTGAGGGTACTTAGTTAAGGCTTAAAGTCTCCTCAAAATCGTCGACGCCATTGGGGTTAGTGCTTAAAATAAATTGAACAAATGCACGCGTTAGATAAAGTTGAAAATAAATACCTTCTGATTCATCTAAATCTTCAAAGAGCGCATCATAAGCATTACTCGCATCTTTCCTTGAACTAAACTCAATGACATATACAAAAGAATAGTCGCCGGCAGATAAGTCACCTTTGCCGCCAACCGCAATATTTTCGACACCATCAAATTCGTCTACTAAATCAAACGCACCACCGCTACCTACAGGCACAACATCGATTTCCCATCCGGCGCTTTCAAGTGCTTCAACTTGATCATTAAAAGACAAACGATAACTACATGCGGTAATAAAAGCTGTCAATACAACAATCAATAGTAACTTCTTCATATTTTATACCTCCTATATGCATTATATGACAACTAGACAAACATTACAATTTTTCTATTCTTTGATTTGATTTTAGATATTATCGCCTTTTTAATCATTTGTGAGTATGATATACTATAATTAATAAAACAAATAGTAAAGGTGAGTGAATGCATGACAAAAGATGAACTAATTCAAGTGATGAGTGAGAAGTTAAATACTTTGGGTGTAGACACCGTTAAACTGCTCGATGAAATTCGTGTTGAAGGCACTAAGTTTACAAACACACATGTAAAAAAGTTTATTGCACTTGCGTTATTTGAGCTTCGCAAAACACCGAAAAAATTACTACAATTCAAATCTTTTATCAGTGATTTGCGTAAAAAAGACGTCTTAAAAGACGATGAAAACGTCGAAGAATAATCATGAGTTAAACACCTTGAATCATAAGATTAATCAAGGTGTTTTTTTTGACGCGTAAAAGCCCTTCTATATTTGACTCAAAGCACTGAAAACGCTTTTATTATTTGTTATAATATGCTATTATATAGCCGACGTCAAATTGTTAAACGGAGGATTTATGATTGAACTTAACGGAAGTCATTTAACTTTAAAAGCATTGCATGATATTGCACGAAATTACACACCAGTTTTCATTTCTGAACAAACCAAAGCACGTATTTTAAAAGCACGCAAAGTGGTGCGTAATCTCAGACAAAATAATAAAGCGGTCTATGGTATAAATACAGGGTTTGGTAAATTATCGAATGTGATGATTTCTCAAGAAAAACTACATCAACTTCAAAGCAATCTCGTACGCTCTCATGCGTGCGGTACAGGCGAACCATTTTCTATAGATATTGTCCGTGCGATGATGGCTTTAAGAATTAATGCTTTAAGCAAGGGTTACAGTGGTATTCGACTGGTGACCTTAATGTTACTGATTCAATTACTCAATGAGAATATTATACCTGTCGTCTATACACAAGGTTCTTTAGGCGCGAGTGGTGATTTGGTGCCCCTTGCACACATTGCTTTGGTATTAATTGGTGAAGGTGAAGTTTGGTATGAAGGGACGATTCAAAACACCAAAGAAGTGTTTGATAAATGTCATATTGAAGCACTCGATGCATTGCATGCTAAAGAGGGTTTGGCGTTGATCAACGGGACTCAAGCAATGGTTGCTGTGGGTGCACTTACGCTTTATGATGCCTATCACCTGACATATTATTCTAGTCTCAGTGGGGCGTTAAGTTTTGAGGCACTTAATGGCATCACCGAGGCGTTTGATGCACGGGTTCAAGACGTGCGTAATCAAGAAGGCCAAATCAAAATTGCAAGCGTCTTAAGAAAGCTCTTAGAAGGCAGTAGTAATGTTGTAAAACAATGCCCAACACGTGTCCAAGATGCGTACTCACTTAGATGTATGCCTCAAGTTCACGGCGCATCACTTGATGCGTTTAATTTCGTGCATCAAAAAGTCGTTCATGAAATGAATGCAGTGACAGATAATCCGATTATTTTTCCGGAAACAAACGAAGCGATTAGTGCAGGTAACTTTCACGGACAACCTGTGGCAATGGCATTTGATTTTATGAAAATTGCATTGAGTGAGCTTGCAAACATCTCAGAAAGACGTATTGAAAGATTGGTGAATCCTCAATTAAATAGCCGTTACCCAGCGTTTTTAGTTAAAGAGATGGGGTTGAATTCAGGATTTATGATTGTACAATATGCCGCGGCTTCTTTAGTGAGTGAAAACAAAGTATTGGCGCACCCAGCATCTGTTGATTCAATTCCATCAAGTGCCAATCAAGAAGACCATGTGTCGATGGGAACCATTGCCGCAAGACATGCAAACATGGTGCTAAACAACTGTCAACGTGTTATCGCACTCGAACTTTTTACCGCCTGTCAGGCATTATCGATTGAAGGCGCAGACAAATTAAGCCCAGCGTTAAGAAAAGTATATGATCATATCCGCCAACACATTCCCTTCATCACTCAAGATGAAGTCATGTATAAACACATGAATACCATGCATCAACTACTGCTTAAAGGTGCGTTGATTACTAACGATATTTGGGAGGACTTATTATGAAAAACACAATGAATTTAGGTTCTATTTTCATTGAGTTACCACCACCAAAAAAATTTGTAAAAGGGATTAGGAGAGCCCCAAAACGACCCTTTAACCTCACTGAAGAAGAGACTGAACTGGCGTTAAAAAACGCGCTAAGATATTTGCCTGAAGACTGGCATGAACAGGTAATTGAAGAGTTTTTAGATGAACTGTTACAAACAGGAAGAATTTATGGGTTTCGCTTTAGACCTGAGGGCAACATTAGTGCATTGTCAATTGATGAATATAAAGCTGAAACCATTGAAGGCAAAGCATTTCAAGTGATGATTGATAACAACTTGTCTTTTGAGATTGCGCTTTACCCTTATGAGTTGGTAACCTACGGCGAGACAGGACAAGTATTTCAAAACTGGATGCAGTATCATTTGGTAAAAAAATATTTACAAGCGTTAAAGTCAAATGAGACACTCGTAATCATGTCAGGACACCCATTGGGCGTTTTCCCATCATTTGAACATGCACCGCGCGTAATGATTACTAATGGCTTAATGGTAGGACAATATGATACGTTAGACCACTTTAATCGCGCCGCAAGTTTAGGGGTTGCAAACTATGGACAAATGACTGCGGGTGGATGGATGTACATTGGACCACAAGGGATTGTCCATGGGACCTATTCAACGTTACTGAATGCAGGCCGTAGTCAACTGGGTATTGAAGAAAATAAAGATTTGGCTGGCGTTTTGTTTGTTTCCTCAGGTTTAGGTGGGATGAGTGGTGCGCAAGGGAAGGCTGCAAAAATAGCTGGCGGTGTTGGTTTGATTGCAGAGGTAGATTATTCCCGCATAAAGACACGCCAAGAACAAGGATGGGTTGATGTAATCACACAGTCTGAAAAGACTGCGTTTGAACAAGCGCTTGAAGCCAAAAAGCAAAAAAAAGCAATCAGTATTGCTTACTGTGGAAATATCGTAGATTTGCTTATATATGCCATTTCCCACAATATAAAAATTGATTTACTCAGTGATCAAACGAGTTGTCATAATGTGTATGAGGGTGGCTATACACCGTATGGCATTTCATTC
>SKFU01000037.1 GCA_007117835.1 Candidatus Izemoplasma sp.
CCTAAATATCGTTTACGTGACTTTTTTGTATGGAATCCAAATATAATAACCATCAGTTAATGTATAGTTTAAACCGTCTAAGTCATTGTCTAAGAGTGCCAAACCCAAATCTATAATGGCCAATGCTTGTTGATAAGAATCATTAATCACCGTGCCATAAAGCGCGCCTTGTTGTAACATGATTAAGGCGCGTTCAATACCGTCAATGCCTACAATCGGTATCGCATAAGGTACGTAGTTTTCGTCTAAATCAACTTGCAATGTATGATATTCTTGCATGGCTTGTATAATTCCGAGCGCCATGGCGTCATTATTAGAAACAATGACTTCAATCTCGTCATACATCACGTCAAAAAGTGCTTTGGCATGATTGTATGCTTCTGTTTCACTCCAGTTTGCAATAATCACTTTTAAGACATCAATTTCGTACCCTAAATCAATCAGTTCTGACTGAACAAAATCGGTTCTTATTTCCGCATCTTGATGGCCTTGTTCTCCTTTAAAAATAACCATTTGCAAGGTATTGTCTGCGTTGACATCAACAGCATTTAATTTGCCCGGGTTTCCACCGACTAAATTGCTAATGATTTGCGCTTGAAAAATTCCTGATTCTTCAGCTTTAGAGCCAACGTAATAGACTTGATCGTAGCGCTCTAAATCTCTAAGCAAAGGCTCACGGTTAAAAAATATAATCGGTATGTTTTCTTGCTTGACTTTCTCAATAATGGTATAAGCACCCAAACGATCGACAGGATTCACAATTAAAAGGTGCGGTGATTCTTTTTCTAAGACTTCAACAATCATTTCATTTTGAATGATTTGAGAGTTTTGTGCATCGTGAGTGACAATATCAAAATGACGCTTCCCTTGATTTTCTAAGGTTTGACTCAACCCTTTAATAAATGGGTCTGATAAATCATAAACAAATACATGAACTTTAGGTACTTGTGTTTGACAGCCAAAAAGTATCATAATAATGAGTAAACACAGTATTTTTTTCATGACTAAATCCCACTTTCTTTTATCGGTACCATGACGGTAACGCTTGTATAGGTTTCTTGGTCACTTTCAATCAGTATATCGGCTTTTCCGTTATAAAGAAGTTTAATCCGTTGATAAACATTTCTTAATCCGACACTGGTGGCTTGGTGTGTCGACTTCATGTTTTGAGTAGTTTCTTTTAAGGCCTTTAAACTCATGCCATAACCATTGTTTTTGACTTGCAGTTTAAGCTGACCTGCCTCACAATAAGCACTGATTGTGATTAAACCTAGATTGCCTTCAGTATCAATGCCATGATAAATCGCGTTTTCAATCAATGGTTGTAAGATTAATTTGACAATCGGGTGGGTTAAAACATCCGCTTCAGCATCAATGGTATAGTCAAAAGATTCATTATAACGAATTTTTTGTATGAGTAAATAGTTCTCTGCATGTTCTAGTTCTTCTTTGACAGTAATTAAGGTTTGTCCTTTGGATATCCCAATGCGGAAAAACTTAGACAACGCCGTGACCATTTCAGCCACATCATCATTGCGTTTTTCTTCAGCCAACCAAATGATTGAATCAAGCGTATTGTATAAAAAATGGGGATTAATTTGTGATTGCAGCGCGTTAAACTCTGATTTTCTTTTAAGTGTTTGTTCATCGACAAGGTTTTTCATCAGTCGGTTGAGTTCAACAACCATGTGGTTAAATGATTGTGTTAAGTTCATGATTTCCTTTTGACCTTTTAGCGCTAAGGAAGTACTTAAATCACCCTCTGTCACCGCCAACATATGGCGTTCAAGTGTGCTAATCGGTTTTGATATACTACGACTAATTCTTACCGCGACCAGAAAGCTAACAATTAAAGACCCAAACAAAAGCACTGACAATATGGCGTTCATATCACGTCTTGATTGCGCCAATTCTTCGACGTTAATAAAGGTCGCAATACGCCAACGTGTATTTTTTAAAGTGTTGACGTTTAAGTACATTTGTGTATCTTCTACTTGAACAAAACTTCCCCCTAAAATCAGTGTTTCTACCATGTCTTTACTTTGACAATCGCTGCTAGTGCACAACAAATTTGAAGAAAACACAATCTTATTTTGGTCACTTAAAATAAGAATGTGACCACCCTCACCAAGATTGGTTTTATCAGTTAAGCTGTTTAAGTTTTGCGTGTTTAAATCAATCACTAAAATGCCTTGTCTTTCGTTACCATTAAGATAATACTTAATGCTTTTTGAAACCGTAATGACTTCGGTTTTAGAGTCCACATAAACCTCTTGAATTTGTGGCGAAGAAAAATAAAATATTTCACTGTCAGTTAAAGCTGAAGTAAACCATTCTGCTTTATAAAGTTCTGATTTAACAACTTGATTAGAACTGTTAACAACTACGACACCCGTCACATCTAACAAGACGATTGAGTGAATGTCTTGACTTAATGTTGCGGCTTGAGCATAAAGATTTGTTAGCGTAACATAGTCATTACTTGCACTAAACTCTTGGGTGTAAAGTTCTAAAAAGTTTGCAATTTCTATGACTTGATCAATATAGCGTTCAAAGTTCATGATAATTTGTTTATTAATCTCTCTTGAGCTGGTTTCAACGATTTCGCTTGTTGTACTATTAAAGAAAAAATAAAAAATCATGTTTGCCAACAAAAGTGCTAAAACCGTAATACTCATAATGCCCATAATAAAGGCTTGTCCTATGGTTAATCGCCTAAACATTATTTTTATCCCTGAAATGCTTTGGTGATAGGTTTGTGTATTTTTTAAAACTATGACTGAAATAATAGACTTCGTGGTATCCACACTGCAAAGCGATATCAATGATTTTGTCTTGTGTTGA
>SKFU01000082.1 GCA_007117835.1 Candidatus Izemoplasma sp.
ACAAGGCGCAAAACCGCTGAAAAAGCGTTGCCAATAGGGACAGTGTTAACGCTTGCTGCAACGGGTACTGAAACAAACGGGAACACCGTGATAAGCAATGATGATACAAAAGAAAAACACAGTACTGCGTACCCCTTTTTAAGACCGCAATTTTCGATTATTGATCCAACCCATATGAAACAAGTCGATCACCATCACAGCATCGCGGGTTGTATTGATATTATTATGCATGTTCTTGAACAGTATTTTGATAACGAAACACGCAATGAAACCAGTGCTTACTTGTCAGTGGGTTTAATAAAAAGTGTGATAGAAAATACTGAACGACTGCTCAGTGGTAGTAATGATTATCAAACCCGCGCAAACATCGCCTGGGCATCAACGATTGCTTGGAGTCATTTATTACAACAAGGAAAAACGGGTGATTGGGCAACCCACCGTTTATCATACCCAATTACGTTTGATTATGGGATTACTCATGGATACGCACTGGTCATGGTGTTCACCGCGTGGATGCAAAAAGCACTTGAACTGAACCCTGAAAGCATGCGGCCTAAACTACAGTTTTTAGCCGAACAGATTTGGCCGGGTAAAACGTATGATGATGTGCCGTGTCTCATTCAGTCCTTATTTGCGTCATGGGGCGCACCAACCTCATTTAAACAAGCAGGGTTAAAACCCAATGACTCTATGCTTAAAAAGCTTGCCAAAACAACAGTGAGTCTTGGCCCGGTGGGCAAAGTGATTACCATTGACGAGACATTAGCACACGCTATTTTTCAAGCGGCTTTGTTAAATTGTAAGGGGAATTAATTGAGAAGCATCACAGCATATGCTATGCTATAGATAAGTTATTAAAGGAGGCAATAAAAATGAGCGATCAATATCATGAACCCATTGAACTACTCGATGAGAAAACCCGTAACATTACCCGTGCCATTCGTAGTATCATGGAAGAATTTGAAGCGGTTGACTGGTACAACCAACGGATGAATGCAACCAAAGATGCTGAACTGAGAGAAATATTAAAACATAACCGTGATGAGGAATTAGAACATGCGGCTATGGGACTTGAGTGGTTGCGTCGTCAAATGCCAGAACTCGACCAAGAATTGAGAGAAAATTTATTTAAAGAAGGTCCAATCGCAGGACACCATGGTGATACAGGTGACGATGCGGGTCCAAGCAGTCCAAGTCTCAATATTGGAAAGCTTAAATAGGAGGCTATTATGGATTTATTAAAACAAGCACTTGCACCAATCCCTTCTGAGGGATGGGAAGAAATTAATGACCGTGCCATTGAAGTCATCACCTCGCAACTCAGTGCCCGACGCGTATTAAATGTCGAAGGGCCATTTGGGTTAAAGAAAAACGGTGTTGAAACTGGCCGCATGAAAACATTCATAGAAAGTGGCGATTTAAAGGTAGGGGCTGGCTTATATGAGATTTTACCTTTGGTTGAATCACGCATTAATTTTACTTTGTCACGTTGGGAATTAGACAACATTTTAAGAGGGCAAAAAGATGTGGAATTGGCCGCTTTAGAAACTGCCGCAGAAACCATCGCATTGTTTGAAGAAGACGCAATTTATAACGGCAATAAAAAAGCCAACATTCAAGGGTTAACAAACCTCGCTAAACATAAGTTGGCACTTAACGATAACGCCAATCAAAATTTACAAGCCATTGCGGAGGGTTTACTAAAACTTAAAGATGCTTACACTGAAGGACCATACCACATGGTGGTTGGTGATGAGGTATTCAAAGCCTTTAACCAAATTTATGATGGCCGTTTACTGATTGATACTGTGCGTTCACTCATCGGCGGCGATGTTATCCGTTCAAAAGTCTTAGAAGGGGCATTGTTGTTACCTGATTCGCACCCAGATTTAGAATTAACGATTGGTCAAGACTACAGCGTCGGGTACCAATCACACGATTCTGAGAATGTCACATTGTTTTTAATGAATGCATTCACCTTCCGTTGTTTGGACGATGCGATCCTTGTCTATTTCAAATACTATACTGAATAATGAATGATCAGCTTAAGTCGACAGCGACTTAAGCTTTTTTTATCGGCGTGTTTAAATCGCGAAATAAGTGATATAATAAACATGGAGAATCGGGGTGTGAAATCATGGATTATGAACATAAATACCTACAATTACTAAGTAAAGAGTTTCCCAATGTGCAAAGTGCCAGTAGTGAACTCATTAATTTAAATGCAATTCTTAACCTGCCCAAAGGCACCGAATACTTTATTGCCGATATTCATGGTGAATACGATGCCTTTAATCATCTTTTAAAAAACGCTTCTGGCATTATTAAAGAAAAAATTAAAATGCGTTTTTCTGATTACGATATTGCCACACAAAATCGCCTTGCATTTTTTATCTATTATCCAACCGATATGCTTGAAAAATACCAACAACTTTTAAACGCTGAAGATTATGAAATACTGTTAAAACACGTGCTCACAGACATGGTCACACTGACCCGTTTAATCGTCACAAAATACACCCAGAGTAAAGTACATAAAAGTTTACCCAAAGAGTTTGCTTACGTGATGCAAGAACTGATATATGAATCACGTTCTCATGAAGATAAAAAACAGTATTACGCTGCGATTATCGATGCCATCTTTAAAACCAAACGCGCGAACAAACTGATTGTCGAAATGAGTCGTGTGATTCGAAATTTAGCAATTGATCGACTGCATATTGTTGGCGATATTTTCGACCGTGGACCCTACCCGCATTTGGTTATGGAAAAACTGATGAAAAGAAAACATGTCGACATCCAATGGGGCAACCATGATATTATTTGGCTTGGCGC
>SKFU01000076.1 GCA_007117835.1 Candidatus Izemoplasma sp.
GTCAGCGACAACACACTAAAATCAGGGTTTAAAAACCGTGAAAATATATCGGTTAATCGGTTAAAATTACGCATCAGAAACAAAAGATTAAATTCTGTCATAATCATCGATATAACGGTGATGATGATTAATAATGCAATCACAAATGGTGTTTTTGAGATGGGTGGTTTAACGAGTGTTCCTTGACTTGTGACCCACTGCGTATGACGCGTTTTCATGATGATGTGTCCGCCATATCATAAATATTATCGATATGGGCCTGCGTTAGGTTTTCTTTGGTATCATCATAGACGATTTTACCCGCTTTAATCCCAATCACGCGTGTCGCATACTGCAAGGCTAAATCAACATTGTGCATATTCACAATGACTGTAATCTTTTCTTTTTCGTTAATCCGGCTAAAGTCTTCCATAATTTTTTTAGCCATCACATTGTCTAATGAAGCGGTGGGTTCATCGGCCAAAATTAAATACGGTTTTTGCATGAGTGTTCTTGCGAGTGCCACCCGTTGTTGTTGGCCACCGGATAAGTGTTCGATACGGTCAAACGCTTTATCTAAGATGTTCAATTTTTCTAAAGCGTCGAGTGCTTCTAGCTTTAATGCTTTAGGAAACCAACTGAATGCACTTCTAAAAGCACTCAGTTCTGAAGCGCGTGATACTAAGACATTGTGCATCACATTCGTTTTTGGAATTAAGTTGAATGCTTGAAACACCATTCCGATGTGTCTTCGATATGCACGCAGTTCAGCGTTTTTTAAGGTATGATCGACATGAACGTTATTGACGATAATAGTCCCAGCGTCTTTGTCGATCATTTTATTGATTAAACGAATCAGTGTCGATTTTCCAGCACCACTAAGACCAATGATTGCGACAAACGCACCAGCCTCAATATGAAAACTGACGTCACTTAAAGCAACGACATGATTACTATACGTTTTACTGACATGTTTGAAGGTAATCATAAAATCACAACTTTCATTATCGGTGTTGGTTAATCATCACTGTTAATACCTTGTGCAATCATAAACTGTTGGACTGCAATTTCATCGTCAAAATCGCCGTCTTCATAGACTTTAAAACCACCGACTGAGTACATACTGAAGAGATCAAGTCCAGCCTCACTTTGAATGATTGATAGTAAGGCATTTTGAATCGATGTTTGTGCTTGATTAGTGATGTTTACTTTAGAGATTAAGATGCCATCATTGAGTCTTCGACCGCTCACATAAATGACATCGGTTTCTTCATAAATCGATTTTGGTCTGGCAAATCCATTAGGATCGTTCCATTGATCAGCGTAACGGGCTTGCGTGATGACCGGTGCTTGAATCACATCACAGTGGCCTGCGGCTAGAGAGGCGATTCTTAATGCGGCATTATCTATAACGATATAATTATCTAAATCGGTGACCACTCTTTGATATAGGCGATATAAGTCGTGTGCGATAAAGATGGTTGAGGTACGGTTGATACTATTGACACAGACTGTGGCTTGATTCCAATCATCCCAGGTTAATGGTTCATTACGGTTTATTTTATCTGCGAGCATACGTCCATACGGACTTGGTCCTGCGAGCATTAAACCGAGCTGATAATGTACTTGAACACGATCATCTCTGATGATCTGTTCAAGAGTGTTCCAATCACTTGGATTGGGTGAGTTTTTATTCATTGCGCCTCGGGTTGAAATCAGTAATGGTACGACTGTATCAAACGATGCGTCTTGTGCGATGTCTATCAAGTATTCACCAAAGTTAAGCATGCCAATATCGGCAATGCCAGACTTTAACGATTCATAGATTAGGTGTTCACTCGAACCCACTCTAACATGGACACGGTCATAGTGTAATCCCTCTTTTTTTAACGCTTCTAAAAGCATCTCTTCAAGTGGTTTTGTGGCTGCGAGTGCGCGTTGACTGTCTTGTGTTGGACGTATATAGACCGTCAACACATGCTCATGTCTTTGACAGGCACTCAGTATAGATATCATCAGTGCTAAAGTCATTAGTACCAGTAGTTTTTTCAATACGATTTCTCCAAAATTTATGATAAGTATGGTTTACTCATTAATAAGCAAAAAGCGTTGAACTTCGATTTCATCATCGAAATCACCCTCTTCAACCACTTTAAAACCACCGATGTTGTACATGCCAAAAAGTGCTTTCCCTGCATCACTTTGAATCAATGCGATGAAGGCATTTTGAATCGCTTGTACTGCTGCACTGTTTAAGTGTGTGTTATTGATTAAAACGCCATCATTTAAACGTTGTCCTGTGACATAAATGATGTCAGTTTCATGGTAAATCGATTCAGTTCTTGCAAAACCTTGTGGATCATTCCATTGTGGTTGATAACGGTTTTGATCAATACCGGCTGTTTGGATGACATCGCAGTGTTCTGAGGCCAATGCGGCCATCCTTAATGCATTGTTTTCGATAATGGTATAATTGTCTAAATCTGTGAGTGTTTTCCCGTAAAGTTCATAGAAACGATACGATATAAATACCGTGGGTGTTCGATTGAAATTATTAATGCACACGTGGGCTTGGTTAATATCTTCCCAAGTGATTGGTTGATTGGTATTGATGAGATTGGCAAGGTAGCGACCATGTGGACTGGGTCCTGCAATCATGATGCCACGTTGGTAATGGGTTTGCACTGAGTCATCACGAATGATTGGTTCTAAATTATTCCAATCAATCGCATGTTCAGATGTTTTATTTAAAGCACCTCTTGTGGATAGTAAGATTGGCACAAGATGATTCGTGTCTTCTAATAACGCAATATCGCGTAAGTA
>SKFU01000077.1 GCA_007117835.1 Candidatus Izemoplasma sp.
CAGCTGGAACAGTCGCCGTATTTTCTGTATTATCTGTATCAAAATATGAGATAACTGTCACAGTGAACTCTTTTTCATTTGCATAAAGTAAAGTGCTCGATAATACAGTCAACAATATTCCCAATAAAATTATTGTAAATACTTTTTTCATCATCTCACCCCTAAACTTCCCAGTACTCTTCAGTGCATGATAAACCAGGCCCTAAGTTGATACTAAAGGCTATGCTGTCTTCGAGCTCAAACTCGATAATTTCAGCAATTGGCTTTTCATAGATTACTTTGTTTTCCATGTGAATCCCTCATCCCATTTATAGGTTTCATTGCGATATGATGTGTACTTATATTAATAATATCATATACTTAAATATCCATCAATAAGAAAAAACACGGAAAACCATGTTTTTGATTTTATTTAAGGCTTTCTAAGGCACCGATTCTTAAAGACATTGGTGGGTGAGAATAATATGCTTTGACAAATAAAGGGTGTGGGTTTAAATCCGCAAGATCTTCTTTAGCAAGCACGCGTAGTGCCATTATCATTGGTTGATTACCAAGTATCTTTGCACTAAATTGATCGGCTTTGTATTCTGCTTTTCTAGAAAGATAAGCAGTTGGAATGCCGACAATAAAGTCAATCGGTTTAATCAGTAAGAAAAACAATATGAGTCCAAAGCCGAAAAATGAGCCAGAGAGTCCAAAAGCGGTGTACAGTGATGTGGTTTGAAATACGAGTGTTATTAACCCTGCATAAATGCCCAATACAATCGCTTGTTCGGCAAACATGCGTATAACATCTTTATGCTTACCATGTGCGAACTCATGGGCCAGTACTGCAAGAATTTCGTCGTTAGACATTTTTTCAATCAGTGTATCAAACAATACGATTTCTTTTTGTTTACCGAACCCCGAGAAAAAGGCATTCAAACGGGTTGAGCGTTTCGACGCATCCATTTTCGAAATCGCTTTAACTTTAAATCCAATTTCTTGCGCAAGTGACTCAATGCGTGTTTTAAGTTCACCGTCTTCTAAAGGCTCTATTTTATTAAAAATCTTGACAAAGATAGCTGTGTATAAATAACTGATTAGCGTTAAAATAATGATGATAATGGCCCAGGAAATGACTGCAAACATAATCAGATTGTTTTCAAAAGCCATATACACAGCTTGCAATAATGCGACAACACCACCACCGAAAACAATCATTAATCCGAGACTTTTAAGTTTATCTAAGACAAATGTCTTCTTAGTTGTTTTGTTAAATCCATAACGTTCTTCAATACTAAATGTACTGTAATAACTAAACGGAATGCCAATCACAAATAAGATGAGTTGAAACATCGCTAAAAACACTAATGTTTGCGCAATGGGATGGGCAAACCAGCTGGTTGATAATTGCTCGAATGCCGCAAATAAACCAAAAACCAAAAATGATACCATCAATAATAAGTTTAAACCGCGTCGAATAAAGCTTAAGCGGTAGCGCTCTGCGCTGTAGTTCAAATATTTTTGATACCGTGTTTCATCAAAAATATCAGATACGTTTTTCGGGAGTGGTTTATCTTTATTTTGATAATTTAAATAAAGCAGTCCCGCTTCAATCAGTGCAATGCCAATAATCACCACAAGTACAAATGCTTGAACCATAATATAACCTCCATTTAGTGTTAGTAATATTGTAACATAATCGGTGAATAATCGTAAAAACTGTTAATTTTTGTGTTTCTTTTGTCGGCGTTTATACACCTGTGCATCCATAATGCTACAGACTTGACTGTCGGCCTCATCACATTGAATGAGCGCGTATTTAAGGCCCCAAGGACCAAAGAGTTCATAAATGATTGAGGCGATTAAAACCACGACCAAAATGAGTTGCCCATAGTCGCCATAGTCTTTGAGTTTTGCTTGCGCTAAAAATGCCAGTCCAATGGCGGCTTGTGCTTGAGGAATCAAACATAAGCCCAAATATTTAGAAATATTCGGTTCTGATTTAGCGACAACCGCACCCACTGATGATCCGAGTAGTTTTCCAAGTACCCTGAAACCGATATATAGTACCGTGTAAAGTATAATCAACCACAGCCCTAAAGGCAACTGATCTTGAGTCATCAAAATGACGACTTCAGCGCCAATCACAGTAAAAAATGCAATCATTAATGGTGCGGTAAAGACATCGACATCATGCTCAATCTCATGTTTGGCCTTTGATGTTGATAAGTTGGCAAATGTGATGCCGACAACCATGGGTAATAAAATGGGTGATAAATGTATATGTAATCCGAACAAATGAATACCACGTTGTGCAATTGCAATCGCAACCAAAACAGCGACGGTCGTTGTGACCATCACAATTGTATCTTTATCAGGGTCTTCATAGAGCGTAAGATAGATGATTTGTCTGAATATTAAACCGATTATCACACCAATACCAACCGAAAAAAGTAGCTCAAAGACAGGGCCATTTAATAACCCAAATACAGTTAACGGTGTTTGACTTTCGACCGCATATGCATAAGCAATCGCCAGCCCAAATAAGACGATGGATATCATGTCTTCAACGCCATGCAATGGGACAAGTGTTTCTGTCAGTGGCCCTTTGGTTTTAAACTTTTTAGTAATTAACAAGATAGGTCCAGGTTCTGTCGCAATCGCTATTGTACCTAAAATAAGTGCGATGTGTAGCGGCAACCCAAATACCCATAAAATAACCGCAGTTATGATGCTGGTAAACATGGCTTGAAAAAAAGTAATAATAATCACTTCTTTGCGCCGATTAGCAATTTTCGCAAAATCCAGTTCCATACCGATAATAAATGCAATAAAACCAATCGCAATCGTTGTAATAACCATAAATACGTTGTTTAACTCTGTATATCCTAAGTACACAAGCAAACCACCAAACAATATCCCCAATGTAATGTACCCAGAAATATTAGGAATATTAAAGTGTTCAAACCATCGACCAACAAATAAACCCAGTATTATCATACTACTGAGTAATAATATAACTTCATAGGTAAATGTACTTGTGATTATCATAGCGGCCACCCGTTCTTATTTGAGTTAAGGTAATAATTCAGTTAAAACAACGTCATAGGTCATGTTGTCTAAATCCAATGTCCCAGTATCAATCATCGACTCAAACGATGAAAGCTCTAATTGATTCATCACAAAATCAATGAGTACACTTGGAATGGTATAAGGCCCGACTGCCATTCGGTCAAATGTTAGCAACAAACGATTGTCTGCCATGTCTATCGACACGTCAAAAGTAACGTAAACAGCTGTTTCATACGGTATGATTTGATCGGTTGTAAAGCTTATTACAATCGTCAGCTGATTGTTATCTTCGAGTTGTGCAAACAAATAGTTAATCCCCCCATCTTCTTTATAAATGTATTCACAGGCAATCGTTTCACAATCACTAAGCGGGTCATAATCAGGGTTAATGTTTTCCTTAATTGCTTGTAAAATAAGAAAGTTAATATAAGTTTCGGTAAAACGGTATTGGCTTTCTTCAGTACCGGTATCAAAAACATCAATGAGTGCTTGTGTTAACAGCGCGTCTGCATCATCAACATTTTGGTAAACCGATTGTGGTAGGTCGTCATTGGTTATTTCAACACGGATACTTTGCATCAACATAAACATTCCAACAGCGAAAATAATGATAATAAATAATAGCATAAATAATAATTTTTTCATGGTTTCCCTCTTTCTTTTATGATGATAAATAATGGATAGCTTGTTTAATTATGGTCTTTTCATCTAAGACTAAAACCGTTTCGATAGACATGGATGCAAGTAGCGTTTGAATGAGCCTAAGTCCTAGGTAATAAGCCGCCTCGTGAATTCCATATACTGGATACCAATCACCAAACAAATCATTAATTCTTTGATCGTTGGTGTTTAAGTAGTGAAGCATTTTTTGTTTTAACAATTTTTCTTTTTGATGGCACTGTGTTATCCATGAAGGCATTGTTTTTTGACGGCCATGAAATAATCCTTCACCATATGTTGCGACACCCTCAACATACATTCTTAATAAGTACTCCGCTTTAAATTCTGTGATGTGCTTAAACGCGATATCGCGTTTTGATGCATGAACTAAGTGCATCAACTCATGGGTCATCAAATCGTCGATGCGCCGCGGATTATCCCAACCCAGCGCCACGATTTTTTCAACACCTAAAAACACCGTTGGATTGCCTTCAAAAACCAATGCCCAACCAGCACCATTCCCGAGTCCATGCGCAATAACCCACTGAATATCGTTTAAGTCAAGTGAAAAAAACTGAGACAAGGCACTCACAACCTTAGGTCGCGATGATAAAATCATATCATGGGCTTTAACCATGCGCTTAAAGACAGCATCATCGTATATAAATACACGCGTCTTAGCGATGGTTTTCCAATCATCATACGCATGAACGCATAAGTCTTTTAATGCGTTAAAATTTTCCATACTTTTGAGCCAAGACTCAAAAGTATTATTGGCGCTGTAATGTTGTTTGAACTCTTTAAACTGATCGATGACTGACATAATCAAACACCTCACCATAAACAATCATATTAACCAAATGTGTTGCGTGCAGTCCACAATCAATAACAATGATTATTATAACGCAATTAGCTTATTTTTGATACTGATTTAATGTACTTATTATAAAGCAAATGATTTGATTTATCCACTTCTATGCGGTATCATGAACTCGGTTTTATGCAAGACTCATTGCGACATATCGTGTTTTTAGAAGACTATTTTTTAAAGACTATCAACTGGGAGTTTTTTTATGTTTGATTTATCATTTAATACAACACAACAATCGACGTTGTTTGACACCACTGATCGGTGGGATTTACTGATTATTGGTGGTGGGCCTGCAGGCTTAAACGCCGCATTATATGCCCAAAGAAAAGGCTTAAAAGTTGGGTTGATTGCAAAGGATATTGGTGGACAACTGCACAATACAACTGATGTTGATAACTATTTGGGTTTTCAACGCTTAGAAGGCAAAACTTTATCAAATCAATTTCTTAATCATGTAAAAGCACTCGACGTACCGATCAAAAGCGATGTGTTTGTCACCCAAATAACACCACAAAAAGCGCTGTTTTCATTGCAGTTATCGAATGGCAAAACGCTGTTTAGTAAAACAATTATCATCGCTACAGGTAGTAAACCACGTAAACTTAACATTCCTGGTGAAGAAACCTTTTCTAATCGTGGGGTGTCTTACTGTACGACCTGTGATGCACCGTTTTTCAAGGATAAACATGTGATTGTCTCTGGTGGGGGCAACAGTGCCGCAGAAGCTGTACTGGATTTATCATACTGGGCAAAGCATATTACAGTCGTGCACCGAAGCAGGTGGCGGGCAGACAAACTATTGCTTGATAAAATTTCAAACTTACCCAACGTAACCATTCATTTAGAAACCCAAATTATTAACGTGGATGGTGATGAAATGATGCGTGGCGTTCATGTGCTTGATAAAAATACACAGTCCACGCGGTTCATTCATGCGGAAGGTTTATTCATCGAAATAGGGACAATTCCCATGAGTGACTTAGTGACAGGTTTTGTCCAGTTAAACGCGAATCACGAAATCGTCGTCGATGCAATGCAAATGTCTTCAATACCAGGCTTATTTGCGGCGGGTGACGTCTCACATCAACCTTTTAAACAAATTATCATTGCGGCTGCAGAAGGCGCAAAAGCGGCGCTCGCCGTGACTCAATATATTAATCAAAAAACAAAGGAGAGTTACTAATGGCTAAATTATTTAATGATGATGTAAGAACACAGATTACTGAAATTCTTGCGCAAACGAAAAATCCGATTCAATTGGTACTATTTACTAAGGAAGGGGTTTGCCCAACCTGTCAAGAAACGCAACAGCTGCTTGAAGAAGTTTGTGAGACAAATGAAAAATTAACTCTATCGGTTAAAAGCATTGAAACCGATAAGGCATTGGCTGATACGTATGGCGTGACCATGACACCAAGCTTTGTTATTTTAGACAGTAAAGGCGTCTACAAAGGGGTAAAGTTTAATGGCATTCCTGCAGGTCATGAAATCAATTCTCTAATCAGTGCATTGCTTGAAATGTCTGGGTTAACGATTCATTATCAAGAACAAGTCCTTAACCGCATCAATAGCATTGAAAAACCCATCAATATTAAAGTTTTTGTTACCCTATCGTGTCCACATTGTGCAGGAGCGGTTCAAAATGCTCATCGCTTAGCGATGTTAAACCCAAACATTGAAGCAGAAATGATTGAAGCGCAAACTTTCCAAGAGTTATCGACGAAACACAATGTTTCTGGTGTGCCGAAAATCGTGATTAATGATCAACATGAACTGGTTGGTAATCAACCGATTGAAGCATTTTTAGAAAAAATTGAGCGCATATAGATTTTAAATAATTTGAATCCTATGACACCGCCAAAGTCAATACTATGTAAGAAGAAACCAATCGACTTGATGACATGTTCTTACTTTAGTAGGCTACTTTGGCGGTGTTTTTATTTGGCGTATTTAAACAGTTAACTATACTGGTAATTTTATGCAAAAACTGATGGCATTAGTAATATTATCTGGTCCATTAAACTGTGAAAACACGATTAATGCTTATCGAAATTTTTTTGCTTGATTTTGTTTGAAAAATTGTTTCAATGTCATTTCTTTTTTAGTTAAATACTTTATTTAAATACCTAACACAATCTTGAATTATTATGCTAAAATAGTAGTGTTGGATTGGAGGTCATATGATGGATACAATCACCTGGTTTTTGTTTATTTTGATTGGCTTTTTATCCTTTATCCCTGTGATAAAGCTTTATCAACATAAGCAACACGTCAAGTATCGAATGTTGCGATACTATATGAACAGTATCTTTTTATGGACGTTGCTTATGTTTTCATTGTATTTAGTCAATGATTTAACAGTGCTTTATTATTTAGTATTGTTAACTTTTCCGTTAGTTTTCGCGATTTTGTGTCTTGGTCATGAAACGATTCAACAGTTGTTTAATAAAAAAACACCGAGAATATTTAAAATCGGCGCGATAAGCTTTTTCTTTGTTAATCTTTTGGTGTCTTTAACCAATGAATTACATTTACTGGTTAAAACAATCCCGCTCAAAGACATTACAGACCAAACCATGGTACTAAGTACTAACTTCGGTACATTTTTTTGGATACATACCGCAGTAAGTTATGCCATTGTTTTCATCTTAGTGGTTAAGCTCTTCACTCAAATCCCGAAAATCACAGCTAAAGAATCTATCGCGATGCCATATGCACTCATCAGTATCTTAACAATTTCAGGATTATTTTTAAATGTTATTTATATTTTCATTTATGCCTTTATCATTGATATTACCTATATATTTTTAGTTTTCTTTGGGTTTTATTTATATTGGCTTATATTTAACAGAGATTTTCATTTTCGGTTAATGGATTCTTCTAGAAAAGCATTGGTTAACGAGATGCGAGAAGTTTACATTTTATCGGATATGCAAGGTCATATCATTGAGTCCTCTTCTGATTTGTTTGAACGACTCAACATACCTAAAAAGACAACTCAACTTATGGATGATTTGATTCAACATATTGGGCAACATACTGTGCTTTATTCATCGTTTAAAGCAGTTCAAGATAAACCTTTTGAAGATAAGAAGTATCTTTATTACTCGCTTAAAGAATTAAATATTCCGAAATTTAATCAAACAGGATTTTTAGTGTTATTGTACGATGAAACACGTCTTATGAAACTTGTTGATCATCTTAATTATGCATTGAAGTATGATAGCATGACACAACTTTTTAATCGTGATCATTTTGAAAAAAACCGTCATAATTACGAACAAGATTACCCCAAAGCTGGTGTCGTGATGACAGACATTAACGGATTAAAGCTTTATAATGATTACTATGGCCATGAACGTGGTGATGCGTTAATTAGATCGTATGCTGATGTGTTACGACAGTTTAAATCTTCTGATGTCGATGTGTATCGACTAGGCGGTGACGAGTTTTTAATTTTTTACCATGATACTGATGAGACTGGTCTGAATATTACAAAGAAAGCGCTGATTAGCCAATCTGATTCAACCGATTTCCCACTTAAGATCAGTGTGAGTATCGGTGTGGCAAAACGATTTAAAAACGAGACAATTGACAGTTTGATTAGTCGCGCTGATCAAAGCTTATATACGATGAAAAGAGAAAGATCACAAACTTTTAAAAGCGATTTTATTAACTATTATGAAAAACAAAAAAATAAAGCATAAACCGCTTTATTTTTTTGTTTTAATATCGTTTTTATGTAAGTACATACGCTGATCGGCTTGCGTCACTAATTGACTGAGGTGATACTCATTGTTTACGTCTTTTTCAGAAAACTCAATCACCCCATAGGCTAAAGTAACGATGGTAGAAATCGCTGAAAATTTTTCGGCAATGGCGTGCATATATTGTTCTGATTTTGTGTGCGACATATTTTCGAAAAGAATGATAAATTCATCGCCACCGATACGATAAATGGTGCCGTTATCGTCAAGTTTAGCATTGACGATGTCGACAAAACTAACCAGCAATTTATCCCCAGCATCGTGCCCGAACTGGTCATTAACTTGCTTGAAATCATTAAAATCAATTAAGCAAAGAGAATGTACTTTATCGCCAAAATTAGCAAAAATATCTGTCTGAAAGCGCGCTTTAAAATGATAACGGTTGTAAGCGCCTGTAAGACTATCATGGATTGACATGTCTTTTAAAATGGCATTTAGTTTTTTTAGCTCAACATTTTGTTTTTCAATCATCCGTTGCGAGTTTACGAGTGCGTTATTTAATCGCATAATTTCTTCATAGGCACCTTCGTCCATTTGACTTGCGAGTTTACGCAATCGACGCATGTCATTTAGTTGGGCATTATTGATCTTTAAAACCGACGCAAGTGCATGATAATCGTTAACGTTATCTGCATAGCCTAACATATAAATATGTTCAGTATCCCAATATAAATTAACCGTATATGACTTGATCATTTTTTCAATCATAAACTGGATGTGAAGATTCGGTATTTGGCATTCTGATTCCAATCGTTTCGAGGCTGATTTCAGTGCGCGATAAGAGTCTTGCGTTAAGTATGTTGATATATTGATACCGACAGTCAAGGCTTTCATCGTTTCTGTGTGAATCATTTCAAATATATCTAGATCGTCTGTCAGTGCTATGACGAAGATATCAAAGGCGACTGGTGATGTCATGTAGACACCAACTGACTGCCAATGATAAAGGCTTCTTCTGCGTTTTTTGCGTACCCATCAATATCAAGTGACTCTAATAATGTGGGAATATCGTTAAACAGTTTACCTCCCACCATAATTTTAGTGTGTTTGAGTTTCGGATGACTTCGAACATGTTTTATTAATTCAGTCACATCATCTAGACTGCGGGCTGTTGTTGCCGATATTGCCAAAACATCGGCTGGGCTTTCTAAGAGATGTTGAACGACTTCAGAAATCGGTAAATTTGAACCTAAGTAATGCGTGTCCCATCCACCAAGTTCATAAAAGTCAGCAAGCATGCGCACCCCAATTTCATGAAGTTCACTTCCTGCACACACTGCAGTTAAGCGATACTGTATAGATTGTTTATCGGTGAATAAATATGGGTATAATTGTCCAATAATGTTTTGAACCATCGCAGTAATATAGTGTTCTTTTGCCACACTAATTTTTCTTTTTTTCCATAGTTCTCCTGTGATGTGCATTGTGGGTTGGAGTATTTTGAGATATATTTCTTTTATGTCGGTCCCTGTGTGTAAAAGATTTTGAATATAATGTGTGGCTTCTGTGTTTTTCATGTGTAGTAAATACTGCAAAAATTCATCAATTTCATCGGTATCATTGATTGCTGACTCAAAACCGTCATTAAAATTGTCAATACCCTCATCGACAAAGGGTTTAACACTTAAATCGTAGGCATCACCAAAATACTGTTGAAGCACTTGTTCAAAGACTGAAAAAAAGCGCTTCATCGCATCGTGATTGAACTCGAGATAATTTGCAAGTTCACCAAACCAATGCATAAAATGAGTGAATATTAATTTATGATTATATTTAAGTGCTATGTAAAGGTAGTCTAAAATAGTGGATGCATCTTGAAAATACTTGTCTTGATAAGTCAGCGGTTTTTTATGTGAACCGTCGAGGAGCATCATGTCGTTAATCAAAGTGGTTTTAGAAGCTTTCATCGGTTCAATTAATGCGTTCATCATAGTTTCTCCTTTAAAAAATCGACATTATATATCTCAATAATATCATATCAATGACAATTCGACTAAAAAATATTTTTTAACCAATTCTTTAA
>SKFU01000085.1 GCA_007117835.1 Candidatus Izemoplasma sp.
AAGTGGCGTCATTGTCGCTGTTGAGATTTTCAGCCACAGTGACACGGGTGGACTGGTGAACCGTATTGTAATCGGTAACCTTGAGGTGTACTTAGGTCTTACTGACATCAGTGAGGTTGATACCGAAGATACATTTAGTGGTGCGACTACCACTGCGAATGCTGTGCATGCAGTCGTTCACGCAGCGTTAGAATCAGCCTCATCTGTATTCGCTAAAGTGTATTTTGATGACGCGACAAAAGTTGGAGAACTCGAGACGTTAAATAGGGACTACTTGTCGTTTACAATTCCTTATTATGATGATTCAAATACTGTTGTAGGCCGTTATTATCAAGGACAAGCTGATGGCTACAATGGAGAAAATTCTGTGACTGTGGGCGTTGTGATTGATGCTTCATTAGAGATTGTTCAAGTCATGATCATTGAACACAATGATACTGCACGCATTGTTAATAATAATGTGATTCCAAACCTCGAACTTTACCAAGGCATAAGTAGTGTTGATGCCTTTGACCTGGATGCATTTTCAGGTGCAACCATGACTGCAGAAGCCGTGTTGCAAGTTGTTACATCAGCACTTGCTGAACACAGTGAAAGGAACGGTGAATAATAATGGTTAAAAACGTTCAAGCCAAAAAAGCTGAGTTAACGCGTTTAAGTAACCTTACAAAAGGGTTTATTAAAGAAAACCCAGTGTTTGTTTCACTGCTAGGGATGTGTCCTGCACTCGCTGTAACGATGACCTTAGAAACATCACTTGGGATGGGTTTATTGGTTATTTTTGTACTAACCTTAAGCAATATTGTCATTAGTTTGATTAAAAAACTTGTACCACCGCAAGTCAAAATTCCAGTATACATTGTTGTCATCGCAACATTTGTAACGATTGTAGGTATGCTAACTCAAGCATTTGCCCCAGCACTCTTTGACTCGCTTGGTATTTTCATCCCACTCATCGTGGTTAACTGTCTTATTTTAGGCCGCGCAGAGAGTTTTGCATCAAAGAACAATGTTCTAGATAGCACGATTGATGGCGTCGGTATGGCCCTTGGTTTTACGGGTGCTTTAATGCTCATTGGTTTTAGCCGTGAGTTACTCGCTACAGGCGCAATTGCTTACGGGACATACTTACCATTACCCGTGTCTGGTTCACTATTAAACTTAGAGTTTTATGTTGTGAATATGGCAGTGTTCAATGGGGCGGCTGGTGGTTTTATCGTTATTGGTTTATGGCTTGCATTCTTTAACACCATTCGCTTAAACCAAGAGAAAAAACAAGAGCTAGAACGTCAACGATTTATTGAACAAAAGAAAAAAGAAGCGTTAGAACGTAAGCGTAAAAAAGCTTTAGAAAGTGCAGGTGAACCCGCATGAGTATGACTGTATTCTTTACGGCCATTATTTCAAGCATGTTAATCAATAATATCGTGTTGTTTAGATTTTTAGGTGTGTGTCCATTTCTAGGGGTTAGTAAAAAAACAGAATCAGCGCTCAGCATGAGTGCTGCAGTCATGTTCGTAATGGTCATTGCATCGATTGTGACTTATCTGATTTATTACTATGTTTTAAGACCACTGAATATTGAGTATATATCAACCATTGCTTTTATCTTGGTTATTGCTTCTTTGGTACAACTCGTTGAAATGTTTATCAAAAAGACCAGTAAGAAACTGTATAAATCACTCGGTATTTATTTGCCGTTAATCACAACAAATTGTGCCATTCTCGGTGTTGCTGAACGCAATATCGGTTCAAACTTTGCCGCAGATTATGGTGTATTCCAAGGCCTTTTAGTAGCAACGACTACCGCATTTGGTGCGGCACTGGGGTTTGGTCTAATCATGTTTGCCTTCTCATCAATCCGTGAACGACTTGATGCCGCAAATGTCCCACCGGCATGGAAAGGTGTGCCAGTTTCACTGGTAGTCGCAGGCATTATGGCACTGGCATTTATCGGCTTAGGAGGCATTGTTTAATGTTTGAATCTGTCTTAGTTGTCGCGGGTGTCGTAATCTTATATCTTGGCGTATCGATGCTCAACAAAAAAGTACCAATACCCGTTGATGCACATGAACATATTGATATCGCAAACTGCTATACTTGTAAACAAGCAGAATGTGGTATTAAACAACAAATGGCAAAGGAGCGTTAATATGGAAGCGATACTGACTTTAGGCTTGCTTGGTGGACTGCTAGGACTCGGATTGGCGTTTGCCTCTGAGTTATTAAAAGTGGTTAGTGATCCCCGCATTGAAGCCATTGAGAAATTATTGCCCGGCATTAATTGCGGTGCTTGTGGGTACCCAGGCTGTGCCGCATTTGCTGAGGGTATTTTAGAAGAAGAAGTCGATCATTTAGCCAGCTGTAAACCTGGAAAAGATCAACATTATAACGCAATCATCCAATACTTAAAAGACCATCCTAACAAGGATGGACACATCATTAAAACCAGTAAATAATCATAAGACGCTTTGGCTATGCTAAAGCGTCTTTTTTAACAGTCATCTAATGAAAGCGTTCACATAACCGAAAGGCTAAATCAAGCCAAATAACCCACCATAATTGTTGAAATATAAGGACGTGAATGATATAATAAGAGCGTTGCTAAAAAATGCAAATAATCAATCCATGAAAGGTGATAAAATGAAAAGAGTTTATATGTTTGGTGAAGGCAGTCAAGACCAAAAAGCATTGCTTGGTGGTAAGGGCGCTAATCTTTCACAAATGAAGAAAATGGGTATTCCGGTACCTGCTGGTTTTACCGTCACAACAGAAATGTGCAATGAATACTACAAAAATGGCGGAAAAAATTCACAAGAGTTACTCGATGATATCAAAACATATGTGCAACGTTTAGAAGAAGAAACAGGTAAGAAATTTGGCGATCGAAGTAACCCTTTATTGGTTTCAGTTCGCTCAGGCGCTAAATTCTCTATGCCAGGCATGATGGACACAATCTTGAATCTTGGGATGAACAAAGATGTTGTTGAGGGGATGATTGAAAAAACGAATAATCCACGTTTTGTTTGGGATTTATACCGTCGTTTAATTCAAATGTTTGGCGATGTTGTCCGTGATGTTGATCATGACCTTTTTAATGATGTACTCGACAACTTAAAAGCAAAAAAAGGCTATGAAAGCGATGTTGAAATATCTGCCGAAGAATGGCAAGATATCGCTGAATCATTCTTAGCTATTTATGCGCGTGAGGTCGGCGAACCTTTCCCACAAGATCCAATGGAACAACTGTATCAATCGATTGATGCTGTGTTTAGAAGTTGGGATACACCACGTGCACGTATCTACCGCGATCACAATAAGATTGATCATAACTTAGGTACTGCTGTCAACGTACAAGCAATGGTATTTGGTAATACCGGCGACAATTCAGGCACCGGTGTTTTATTCACACGTAATCCTAAAACAGGCGAAAAACGTATTTTTGGTGAATTTTTATTTAACGCGCAAGGTGAAGATATTGTCGCAGGTGTGCGTACACCACTTGATTTGGATGAACTCGATAAAAAACGTCCTGTCTTATACAAAGAACTTTCAGACATTTTAGATAATTTAGAAGCACATTATAAAGACATGCAAGATGTTGAGTTTACAATTGAAGAAAATGTGTTGTATATCTTACAAACTCGTACGGGTAAACGCACAGCACATGCTGCGATTAAGATCGCAGCGGATCTTGTTGACGAAGGATTAATTTCTAAAGAAAAAGCACTGATGATGGTCGATCCTGCGCAACTTGATCAACTTTTGCATCCAGTATTTGAAGAAAAAGCTTTGGCAAATGCAAAAAGCATTGCTAAAGGTTTGGCCGCATCACCAGGCGCTGCGACTGGACGTATTGTCTTTTCAAGTCAACGTGCTGTTGATATGAAAGAAGAATGGGGTAACGTTTTATTATTCCGTAAAGAGACCAGTCCAGAAGACATCGAAGGTATGATTGTTGCAGAAGGCTTTGTTACACAACTTGGTGGTATGACTTCACATGCCGCAGTTGTTGCACGTGGCATGGGTAAATGCTGTGTATCTGGCGCAGGTAATGTTGTTGTTAATGAAAAAGAAGGTTTCATGAGTATTAATGGTGCCAAATTTCAAGAAGGCGAATTTTTCTCTATTGATGGTTCTACCGGACATGTTTATCCAGGTAAAATCGATACGAGATTGCCAGAGTTTAGTCCTGAGTTTGAACGTTTGTTAGACTGGGCAAAAGCAGTAAAAACATTGGGTGTTAAAGCCAATGCAGACAATCAAAGAGATTCACTTACGGCGATTAAATACGGGGCTGAAGGCATTGGATTGACACGTACTGAGCATATGTTCTTTGAAGATGAGCGTGTGACAGATGTGCGTCGTATGATTATTGCTGAAACCAAAGAAGAACGCGAAGCAGCACTTGAAAAATTGTTACCACATCAATTAAAAGACTTCAAAGAAATCTTTAAAGTGATGGATGGCAAAAGTGTTACGATTCGTTTACTTGATCCACCACTTCATGAGTTTTTACCAGCGAAAGAAGATGTGCCTTCTGTTGCGAAAAAATTGGGCGTTACTGAAGAACGCTTAAGTTTAGCAATTGATCAATTGCATGAGTTTAACCCGATGTTAGGACATCGTGGCTGTCGTTTGGCTGTCACATACCCTGAAATCAGTATTATGCAAACCAAAGCCATTATTTTAGCGGGCTTAGAAATGGCTAAAGAAGGCATCGTTGTTAAACCAGAAATTATGATACCATTAATTTCAACGGTAGAAGAGTTTGTTTATCTCAAAGCATTTGTCAAAGAGACTGCAGACCAACTCATCAAAGAATCAGGTCAAACACTTGAATACTTGATAGGGACAATGATTGAGACACCACGTGCAGCACTTGTTGCCAATGACGTTGCAAAAGTTGCAGATTTCTTCAGTTATGGCACCAACGATTTAACACAAATGACATTTGGCTTTAGCCGCGATGATGCGGGTAAATTTTTACCACAATACGAAGAGTTAAAAATCTTTAAACATGATGTGTTCGCATCGATTGACCAAGTTGGTGTCGGTGAGCTTGTGAAAATTGCTACTGAACGTGGAAAAGCCGGAAACAAAGACCTTATTGTTGGTATTTGTGGTGAGCACGGTGGCGATCCTGAAAGTGTTCATTTTTTCCACAAAGCTGGTCTTAATTATGTGTCATGTTCACCATTTAGAATTCCACTTGCGATTTTAGCAGCTGCTCAAGCTAAAATCTCTGAATAAACGATTAAAGACACTTTACAAAAAGTGTCTTTTTTCTTACAATAAACCCAGGTGATTATCATGTCATGGAAAAAACTACTAGAACCAATTACCCAACAAACGTATTACAAAGCGTTGATAGAAAAAGTGAATAATGCGTATCAGCTCAAGACAGTTTATCCATCAAAGATAGACTTATTTCATGCTTTCAAAATTACACCGTTTGATCAACTCAGTATTGTTGTTTTAGGCCAAGATCCTTACCACCAACCAAACCAAGCGATGGGGCTGGCTTTTTCAGTGCCTAAGCACGTTAAAATACCACCCTCACTGGCGAATATTTATAAAGAAATGACTGAAGATGTCCAATGTTCTTTGCCAACCCACGGGGATTTAACGGGTTGGGCACAACAAGGTGTATTGCTGTTAAATACCATACTGACCGTTATCGAACATCAACCAATGTCACATAAAAACATCGGTTGGGAACGTTTTACAGATGATGTTATTAAGGCATTAAATTCGTATGAAAAACCATTGGTATATCTACTTTGGGGTAACCACGCTCGCAGCAAGAAACACTTGATTGATGTATCCAAACACCTAGTTTTAGAAGCTTCTCATCCGAGTCCTTTAGGGGCGCATGTTTCATTTCATGGGTGCCGTCATTTTTCAAAAGCCAACACGTTTTTAATTTCAAAAGGCAGAAGACCCATTAATTTTTCTCTTTTACCTTGATTTAGTCATGTTATTTGATACAATGAGTTTATCAGAGTAACTGTTTTGCGTTAAGTGTTATACCATGGGAAGTTGGGTATAAACGAACACCAATGTGGCGATAAAACAGTGCGTCCGCTGATTTGCTTATGCGATGTAAGCATCTTTTGTGGGCCTCTTAATTTGGGAGGTTTTTTATATGCAACGTCATCGACCATTAAAACACATTATCATGGCTGGCTTTTTTGCGGCCATTGCGATTGTTTTTAAAACGTATTTTGCGGTTACAACACTAGAATTTAGGTTTACGTTTTATGATATTCCTTTGTTTTTATCGGGTATGCTATTGGGGCCGGGATTGGGGTTAATTATCGGCTTTGTCACGGATTGGATTTATGTGCTATTACATCCTTTTGCCTTTAGTTTTAACTTAATGACAGTTTCAACCATGTTATGGGGATTTGTTGGTGGTATATTTTACTTTAAACGCGACCACCCGGTAAAAGTATTGCCACTGTTTTTAATCATTGCAAGCACCTCCATCATTGTCTTTACACTGAACTCTATTCAGCTTTATGTTTGGTTTGGCCCTGGTATGATTGCGCAAATACCGATTCGCTTGATTACACTAATTATCAAATGGCCAATTCAGGTTTATGTCATTCACTTTATGCAACAAAGGGTATTGTCTCAAGTGATTATGACACATTCACTTTAAAATAAACTGGCTTAACTCAATCACACGAGTTAAGCCAGTTTTTTATATTTCAATAATTTTAACTTCACCAGCGCCCAAATGAATATCGAGCGTATTAAAATCAATGAACTGTGTGAAATCTCTAGGAAATTCATGTGTGGAAAACATTAATTTTCCAATCATTGCAGTGTTTTTTGAAAGGGTTCTAATATTTTTAATATTGGGCTTTATAAAACATTCATGATAAGGATTAAGGTTTGCAAAAATACATAAGACATTATTTTTTGAGTTGCGTTTAACATATGAAAAGCCAATGAACAAATGATTGTCGTCTTCGACTGGAACAAATGCTTTTTTATTCATCAATTGCTTTAGATATTTTTGACGTATCGGTTTGATGAAATCTAAATGTTCAAGCAACAACCATCGTTTGGGATGTAAATAATGTAATTGATAACGATCAAACAACGCCAGTTTTTGATAAAATGGATCACTTGGATCTAATCGGTTCAGTTCATCTTCAGTACAATCTAACCCAAGATTCATCGGTTGTTTTTCAAATACTTCTTGGCCAGAATTAATGAAAGGGACCCCATTTGGCATAAACATGTTCAGTAACGTTATCACGCGTGATAACGTTTCTTTGCCATCCCGACTGGCAAGGCGAGGGGTGTCATGAGTTTCCCCATGCGCAAGTATTGGTGCCTTTAAGAAACGTGTTTCATAGTAGTATTTTTTTGCTTTACCTTCCCATATTCTTGGGGCCATCATAAACCCATTGCCGATAGCAATGTTATAGCCTTTCTCGCGTGCAGCGTTGGCATTTTTCGGATTGAGTTCTTCAGCAATGAAGGCAAAATCAGGATCGAGATTACGTGCTTGACTAAAAATCATTTGTAACAAATCGTGGGGTAATGCATGCCCCATATCAATGCGTGCACCATCAATGCCAAATTGTTTTTGGTAATAAGGCACCACTTGTGACAGTGTTTCCCATAATTTTATATTCGGCTTATCGCCGGCGTACATGTTTGATTTAATTGTATCAAATAAAATATAGGGCGGTGTATTGGGGTTATCTAAATACGCTACGGTGTCTTTAGGATGGTCTAAATACATACGGAAAAACGTGATGTCTGTCCACGGTGGTTGCACATCATTAATGTAATCACTAAATGCCGGTGCAATCGATAAGTTGAAATGTTTTTTAATCGCTTCGGGTAAGTTTTTATGACGTTTAATCCGGTCCCACTTTTTGGCGTCTAGTGCTTTTGGGTTGTGTCTAAACATGGTGATGTGACGTTTAACGTCATCACTTTGATAAACGGTATCCATGTATTCTAACTTAGGAACAACATTATGATTAAACCCTTTAACAAAAGGGGGTTTATACGCATCATATTGATCGGATTCAATCCAATAAAACCAGTCAGGATGGTGGCGGATTAAATCATTGTCTATGGCATTCGTTCGTGGAATAATATCAATCATAACGCGAATGTCTAGTATGTGGCAGGCTTCGACGAATGCTTGAAACTCTTCATTTAGGGTCATGGCATCACCGACCATCGGTTCTTTTAAATTTGGATCAAGTTCTGTAAAACTAGAAACACCATATGGGGATCCTAAATCACCTTTTTTATTGTGTAAACTAAATTTTGAAATCGGCAGTAAATATAGCGTATTAACACCCATTTTAACAAGGGTCGGCAAATATGCCAGCATTTTGATGAATGTGCCTGTCTCTTTTAAATGGTAGATGTTTTGATCTTCTAATACACCACTGCGATCACTATCCCACGCACTCGAAGTACGAATCATCGAAGAGTAAACCACCGCGTTTTTTATCCAGTCGCCACCAAGTGCTTTCGGTTTTTGATGATTTGCCAAAGAAATGGAAGTGTTGTAGGGATGATTTATTTTTGCTTTAGGTAATAGCACATCGTTAATGAGATAATGGTAAAAATCATAAGGATTCACCATCAGTTCTTGCGTGGGTGTTTGAATGAACTGTGATGGAGGATAATTAAAACAATTCCAAACATCTGGAAGTGTATAGTTAATTGGACAATCGGGTTTATTGTTAATCAAAACGTCTTTAAGTTTGTGAAGTTTTAAAGGTTTCATAAACATCATCCTTTCGATATGTATTATTATACATGAAGATGATTACTTTTTAAATCATCAATGAAAACAAGTAAACGCTTACCGAACAGCGGTTTTCATGGTCAAAACAGGTAAATCTTGTTATAATACAAAGTGAGGAGCTGAGAACATGAAAAAACCTGTAGTACTCATCATTATGGACGGCTTAGGCTTAGAAAAGGCCAGTCAGGGTAATGCTGTTACCTTAGCTAAGAAACCAAATTTAGATCGATTAATGGAAACTTATCCAAACAGTACATTGTGTGCTTCTGGTATGGAAGTAGGATTACCAGAAGGTCAGATGGGAAATTCTGAAGTTGGACACCTAAACATTGGTGGTGGTCGCACTGTTTATCAATCACTTACGCGTATACACAAAGCCGTAAAAGACGGCAGTTTCTTTGAAAATGAAGCTTACTTAAACGCCTTGAAACATGTCAAAAATAATCACTCGAAATTACACATCATGGGACTTGTCAGTGATGGGGGTGTGCATTCACATATTAATCACTTTAAAGCAATCTTATCGATGGCAAAAACGCAAGGCATACAAAATGTTTATGTGCATGCTTACTTAGATGGTCGCGATGTCCCACCGCAATCGGCCGCTGGTTTTGTGCAATCACTTGCGGATTACATGGCTGATGAAGGTATTGGCACCATAGCGAGCGTTCATGGACGATATTATGCCATGGATCGTGATAAAAACTGGCAACGTACGCAAGTCGCCTATGATATTCTCACCCAAGCCAAAGGTAAAAAAGCCGATGATGGTGTCACAGGCATTAAAGCATCATACAAAGCGGGTGTCACTGATGAGTTTGTTTTACCATTTAGTGTCAATGAAGCCGGTGTTATTGAAGACCATGATGCCGTTATATTTATGAATTTTAGGCCCGATCGTGCGATACAACTGAGTACGGCGCTCACCAATCCAAACGCATCAGGGCTCGCCGAAAAAAGACAAATCAACGATTTGCATTTCGTCTCAACAATGCATTACTCAGAACTTGTCAAAGGCAGTATTGCCTTTGATTTACAGTCGCTTGATGATATGTTTGGCGATGTGATTAGTGCCGCAGGCTTAAAACAGCTTAGAATTGCAGAAACCGAAAAATATGCGCATGTCACATTTTTCTTTGATGGCGGCATGGATAAAGAAATTGAAGGCAGTACACGAATCTTAGTCAATTCACCAAAAGTTGCAACGTATGACTTAAAGCCAGAAATGAGTGCGTATGAAGTGACCGATAAAGTACTTGAAGCACTTGATCGTGATTTCTATGATACTGTTATTCTCAATTATGCCAACTGTGATATGGTTGGTCATACTGGTGTGATTAGTGCCGCAGTGCGCGCGGTAGAAGTCGTTGATGAGTGTGTTGGTAAAGTCGTCGATAAAGTGTTAGAAAAACACGGTGTCGCATTGCTTACCGCAGACCATGGTAATGCCGAAAAAATGATTGATGAGACCACGGGTGTTACCCACACCGCACATACCAACAGTCAAGT
>SKFU01000038.1 GCA_007117835.1 Candidatus Izemoplasma sp.
GGATCTGGATCTGGTGCTGGAGGCGAAGTAACAGTTACATCAATGAATCCTGTACGTCCTCCTGCTTCAACTGTGATGCTGGCATTTCCAGCACCAACTGCTGTAATCGTTCCATTAACAACAGTCACAACACTTGTGTTGGCAGACGTCCATGTAAACCCGTCATGATCCGCTTCTTCTGGATCAACGACCGCTGTTACAACTTTCGTGTCGCCAACTTGAAGTGTTACTTGAGTATCGCTTAATACAATGCGCTCAACAGCTACATCAGTAGTACATGCAGCGATGAATGCAATCGCGATAAACGCAATAATTGCAATAAAGCTTTTCTTTCTCAAAATTAATCCCTCCTAATTTTTTATTGGAAAATAAATTGCTTGTTTTATTCCGGTGGTGTTTGGTTTTAAAATCCCTCCTATCACATTAGAGTCGCACTGATTACATTTATTTTACCAATGATTGCGCTAAAAGTAAACTCTTTTGTAGTGCACGTTACTTGCTCATATTTGCATGAGAGAAGCGCGTAAAATAATAATAACGGGGCTCTAAAATGGTAAGAAATGATTGTTTGGTAATAAAGATCAAGCATTTATCTTTAATTATTATACCATTAAAACCACGTTTTGCAATGCGAAATCACATGTTTTTTTCTTAATGCAAATACAAATTGGTAAGTTACAAAAGCCATTTCCCTCGGTAATCGGTTTCATAAATTAGTGCGTGTTTTTAGGTTTTTAAGAAAAAAGCGATTGACGTCGGTTCAATCGCTTTAACGTATTGTTATAGGTGAATTGGTTTATCTTTAATGCCATGGGCTGTTTCATGCAACATTTCAGACAGTGTTGGGTGTGGGTGAATGGCCTCTATATAATCGTCCGCAGTCGCTTCTAAAGTCATTCCTAAGACATTTTCACTGATGAGTTCTGTGGCATTGACACTGAGAATGTGGACGCCAATAATTTCGTGGTATGGTTTGGCTGCAATCATCTTGACCATGCCGATACTTTCGCCTTCTGCTAAGGCTTTACCGTTGGCGCTTACTGGGAATGTTGAGACCGTATAATCGATGTTTTGGTCGATGGCTTGTTGTTCTGTTAAGCCTACCTGGGCGATTTCAGGGAATGTATAAATACCACTTGGTACCTTCGTATAATCCATCGCATGATGATTACCAAGCAAGTGATCAACCGCCACAAGGCCTTCTTTACTTGCCACATGAGCGAGCATGTATTTGCCGTTGACATCGCCAATGGCGTACACGCCATCCACATTGGTGCGCAGGTATTCATCTGTAATAATCCCGGTGTTGTCACAAGCTAAATTTAAGGCTTCTAACCCTTTGAGATTGGGTTTCATCCCCACACTAATCAACGTTAAATCGGTATTGATTTCAGTGGTGTTATCGGCAGTTTGATATTGAATTTTACCGGCTTTGAGTGCTGAGGCTGTGGCTTGAGTGATGACTTTTATTTTGTTTTTCTTAAGCACTTTTTTAAATGCTTCTTTAATCGTGTCATCAACGCCCATTAAAATATCAGCTTCGCGTTCTATGATGGTGACATCGGTGCCAAGTGCATTAAAAATCGTCGCAAATTCAATGCCAATCACGCCACCACCAATAATGCTCAGTGATTTGGGTTGTTCGGTTAACGATAAAATTTCTTTACTCGTCACAGCGCGCCCTGTTTTAAGCGCGTCTTCTATTCCTTGAATCGGTGGGATGATTGGGCTTGCACCGGTGGCAATAATGAGTTTTTCTGTGTGCACTGTGTCATCGTTGACCTTCACAGTATTTGCGTCAATGACTTGACCAAAACCCGGGTACACGGTCACGCCATTATTTTTTAGTAAATACTGGACGCCACCCGTCAGTTTTTTTACAACAGTATCTTTGCGTTTCATCATTGCGCCAAAATTGACGCTAAATGCGTCTTTAGCCACATCAATACCATAACTTTTTGCGTTTTGAAACTGCGTCAATACTTTGGCGCTTTTTAATAATGCTTTGGTTGGAATGCAACCCCAATTAAGACAAACACCACCGATTGCTTGGTATTCTATGAGGCCAACATTTTTGCCTTGTTGGGCGGCTTTAATGGCGGCCACATAGCCACCAGGTCCACCGCCGATGATGAGAATGTCGTGTGAATGCATGGTTGTCACGCTCCTAACTGAGTAGTAATAACATTGGATTGCTGAGATACGTGTTTAATTGTACCATGAAACGACCGGCATCGCCACCATCAATAATGCGGTGATCAATCGTCAGTGACACTGGGAACATGTCACGAATAACAATCTCGCCATCGATGACCATTGGTTTTTTCGTGATCGCACCCATACCTAAGATTGCAACTTCTGGGTGTTTGATGACAGGTGTCCCCAACTTAGAACCAAAAGCACCGTAGTTTGTGATCGAGAATGTGGTGTTGGATAAGTCATCCATTGTCAACTTTTTCTCGCGGGCTAAACCGGCGAGTTCTTGGGTGTTTTTCGCCAACTCAAACAGTGATTTTTGATCGGCATTTTTAACATTTGGCACGACTAAACCGTTCGGTGTGTCGACGGCAATGCCAATATTGAAAAACGATTTATAAAGTATTTCTTCATTGTCGTGATCAAAACTGGAATTAAAGATTGGGTATTTTTGCATTGTCAGTAC
>SKFU01000047.1 GCA_007117835.1 Candidatus Izemoplasma sp.
CACGTGGAAGTGCTATATTGATTAGCTTATCTAAGAATTCATACATTCTTTCGCCTCTCAAAGTCACTTTACAACCAATTGACATGCCTTCTCTTAATTTAAAGTTAGCGATTGATTTTTTTGCTTTTGTAATAACAGGTTTTTGTCCTGTAAGTTGTGTCAATTCGTTAACAGCATCATCCAGTGCTTTTGAGTTATTAATTGCATCGCCAACACCCATATTAACGACAACTTTTTCTAATTTGGGTGCTTCCATGACAGAAGCATACTCAAGCTTTTCTATGAGCTGTGGTCTAATGTCTTCATTGTATTTTTTTTGTAAACGATTCATCCACTCAATGCCTCCTTTCTAATTAGTCTAAAACCTCACCAGATTTTTTAGCAATACGTACTTTTCTTGTTACTTCTTTTTTCTTTACTGTTTCTGTTATTATTTTGTGTCCTACTCTTGAAACACCTTTTTTATCGGTAATCATAACATTTGAAGCATGAAATGGTGCTTCATACTCTAAAATACCACCGTCAGGATTTGCTTGAGTAGGCTTCGCGTGTTTTTTTATAACATTTACCCCTTCGACAATGATCTTGTCAGTTTTCGGGTAGGTTTTTAAGACAGTGCCCTCTTTGCCTTTATTGGCACCAGAGATAACACGTACTTTATCACCTTTTTTAATATTCATACGTTTTCCTCCTACTCCTTTATAGTACTTCCGGAGCTAATGAGACGATTTTCATGAAGCCGTGCTCACGTAGCTCTCTTGCGACTGGTCCGAAAATACGGGTACCGCGTGGTGATTTGTCTTCACGTACGATGACAGCCGCATTGTCATCAAATTTAATGTATGTGCCATCAGGACGACGAATCTCTTTGGCTGTACGAACGATAACAGCTTTAACGATTTCACCTTTTTTTACCATTCCGCCAGGAATGGCGTGCTTGACAGTAGCTGTGATAATATCACCAACTGATGCATATTTTCTACCTGAACCACCCAATACTTTAATGGTTAGGATTTCTTTTGCACCTGAATTGTCAGCTATTTTTAATCTTGATTCCTGTTGAATCATGTTAAAGGACCTCCTTTTAAGCTCTTCTAAATGAGAACCTTACTCTCTACGATTTCAAGCAAACGGAATTTTTTTGTTTTAGACAATGGACGTGTGTCCATAATCTTAACAACGTCACCAATTTTTGCTTGATTACTTTCGTCATGTGCAGCAAATTTTTTTGTTTGCTTAACGAGTTTTCCATATTTTGGATGTTTAATATAACTTTCTACCATGACTGAAATTGTTTTATCAGTTTTATCTGAGACAACAATACCAGTTAGGACTCTTCTACTATTACGTTCCATCAAATTCTCCTCTCGTCTACTTCGCACTTCGCTCATTCAGTACCGTTTTCATACGAGCGATCGCTTTTTTAACTTTACGGATACGAGCAGTGTTTTCTAGTTGACCTGTGGCTTGTTGGAAGCGTAGATCAAACAATTCTTTTTTCAGTGTGACGATTTCTTGGTTGATTTTAGTAGTGTCCCATTCTCTAATTTCGTTAGCGTTCACTAGAATCACCACTTTCTTTTCTTACAACTTTAGTTTTAACGGGTAGTTTGTGTGCAGCAAGGCGTAACGCTTCTTTTGCCACTTCGTCTGTGACGCCTGCAACTTCAAACATAATGGTTCCTTCCTTGACAACTGCAACCCAGCTTTCAGGAGAACCTTTACCTGATCCCATGCGGACCTCAAGCGGTTTTGCTGTTTTAGCCATGTGTGGGAAAATACGAATCCATACTTTACCTTGGCGTTTCATAAAACGATTGATTGCAATACGCGCTGATTCAATTTGGCGATTTGATATCCAAGCACCTTCAAGTGACTGAAGTCCATACTCACCAAAACTCACTTGTGTGCCCCCTTTTGCTTTTCCTTCATAAGAAACACGATGAGGGCGTCTGTATTTTGTTCTTTTAGGTGTTAACATATTAATTAGCCCCCTTTTTGGCAGGTAATATTTCACCCTTATATATCCACACTTTAACGCCGAGTTTTCCGTATGTTGTTTTTGCTTCAGATGTTGCATAGTCAATATCCGCACGTAAAGTATGCAAAGGAACATTGCCTTCACTATAGCCTTCACTACGCGCCATTTCTGCACCACCTAAACGTCCAGATACAAGGGTTTTACAGCCTTTAGCTCCGGCACGAATTGCACGTTGAATTGCCATCTTTTGAACACGTCTAAATGAAGCACGGTTCTCAAGTTGTTGGGCAATTGAATCGGCAACTAACTGTGCATCAAGCTCAGGTTTTTTGATTTCAACAACATTTAATATGATGTCTTTTTGTGTCAATTTTTTAAGTTTGTTTACCACTTCGTTTTTGATCGAACCCTCACGTCCAATAACCATACCTGGTTTAGATGTGTTGATTGTTAATATAACACGGTTTTTTAAACGTTCAATTTCAATTTTAGATACTGCTGCATTCACATACAACGTTTCTAATAATTTACGAATTTTTACATCTTCTTGCAATAGATCGGCTACATCGTTTTTGTCAGCATACCAGCGAGAATCCCAATCTCTAATAATTCCAACTCGCAATCCGACTGGACTTACTTTTTGACCCATTAGATTCCCTC
>SKFU01000035.1 GCA_007117835.1 Candidatus Izemoplasma sp.
CAAAAACCCAACTTAACGAAAAATTAACATTTAAACAGAGTTTAAATGATCGTTTTTATCATACCAATTATGCATTGTATTAATCTAAGATAAAGCCGTTGTTTGGTGTTGCTAACACTAAGAACAAAACCATATTCATAATAAACATAAGGAAAAAGGCTATCAGGAATCAATTGAAACATACGGTGTCACAACCATATAAAACGCGACAATAAAGAAGTATAAACAGATATACGCAAGCCACATCCGATTAAAAAAGCTGATGAAGGTATGGATGTTTTAATAAGGTTGTGAGGAAACCATTAATATTTTACGTTTGAAAACTATATGATTTAAACATAAAAATTATTGAAAAGATTAGAAGTAGTAAAGATTACAATGCGATTACACGTGATTAAAAGTCAGTAATCGTGTTACAATTAAAGTGGCATAATATAAATGAAATGTAAACATATTCAAAGCATAATCAACTTATATTAAAACTCTGTTTTATCTAACTTTGAATCATGAGGATGCTTTTGTTAAGCTTAATGCACTCAAAATATATAAAGATGCATACGTGTGATCAATCAATAGTAAAATATTGAATCTTAGGGAGGGCACACATGTTTAATTATAGTAGTTTAATAAAAACGATTGTTTTAGGATTAAGTTTTTTCATCGTTTGTTTTCTTTGGGGATGTCAAGGTGAAACAATAGAATACAGGCTTACTTTTGATCCGGGTGATGGAAAACTCAGTGAAAAAGAACTGGTTATTATTGCAAGTCCTGGCAAGCCCATTAAGCTGCCTGAGCCCGTTAAAGAAAACCATTATTTCATCGGATGGTACACAGATGCACTTTTTATTAATGCGTTTGATATGGCTTTTATGCCTGAAAAAAATATTACACTGTATGCAGCTTACCATGATGAAAGAGGCTTTTTTCTAGAAAGTTCAGTGCCTGAAATGATTGCTGGTGTGCCGATCAAAGAACGCTTCGGTACAAACCGTCAAGGGTTTGCACAAGTCAAAGAATCATTGCATGGCATTGGTGGTGTTGGACCCCACTTAACAAATGATGATGGCCGTTTTGTTGGGTTTCCATATTACTCAAATTTGCATATTTCTTACAATACATTAACGAAAGTGTGGCATCTTCACCAAGACCTTCCTGCGAATGCTGGCTTTCTTGACGCCGTAGCGCATGAGCACAACATCTATATTTTAGGTGGCGAATGGATAAATGATTCGGGTTATGTTGAACCGTATTCCTTGCGTTATGACACGTTAACTGGCGAGTATCATAACATAGCGCCACCACCATTTTTCTTTCAAGCGACCAATGGAAGCGTAATTCATAACGGAAAAATCTATGTTTTTGTGGGATTAAGACAAAACTTTTCACTGCCTTACCCTACTTTTGAGAACAGTAAGGCAACATTAGTTTATGATATTGACAATGATGAATGGTCTTTAGCGGCCGAACAACCTTTTAGCACTGCAGGTGGTAGTGCTGCATTGGTAGGTGATTTAATCTATGTGTACCGTTCTAGAAGTTCTGAAGAAGCATATTTTGCGGTGTACAATCCTCTAGCGGATGTTTGGCAAACAAATCTTGCACAGCCTAAGTATCACGTTTCACACTCATCATCTTTAGACTACAACGGACAGTTTCTTATCACCGGTGGATGGCTCACAGGCATTAACACAACTTCTGGCGCTATCCAAGTTTATTGTCCAATCGACAATGCTTGGAAAGTGTTAAGTGTGTTGCAAGATGAACTCAGTCGTCACATCGGTTATGTGGCAGTTTATAAAATCAATGAAATGCTTTATATCTTAGGGGGAGAGTCACATGACCTGAGCTTAGGTCAATACACATCACATTATGACCTTTATGCTTTTAATGAAGACTGGATTTCTAATGTCAATGATTAGACGTCCTAGTGGCTTGATCGTAATTAAGCCACTAAAGATACATTCACTGGCTTGGTGTGGTGCCATATTTTGAAAATCTTTAGCTAAAAGACAAAAGCCTTATTTAGTAAAACGCTTAGACATTAATTATAAAAGGGCCTTCGGTTTGAAGGCCCTTTATATAACGAACTCGTCTAATAACACGAATCAATTATTCCAATTTTTCTTCCGTTTCATCGATTGCTTCTGCCTTATTTTCAATCGCGTCTGGCGCTTTGCTTGTTGTAAGGGCACTTGCTTGACCCAAACGCTGTTTTTCTTGCAGTTCATTAAAAGCCATAAGCCCGTATTTAAAGCTGCGTCTCATTGCCATAACCACGATAAAACCTAACAATACCTCAGAGGTAAAATCACCTTGAAAAATAATGTAAGAACCACCAATTATGGCGCCTATATGTAAAGCAAAAATGATGAAATCATCGTTTGTTTTTTTATTTTGATCGGAGTAAAAGTAGACAACACCTCTGGCAATTAAAACAATACCAATGACATAACCCAGCAACACCGCTAGCGTTTCATCAAATACCCAAATCCAGACCATTAAAAATATCCCTAAAATCAAATGTGCTATCATTTCAATTAAATTAATGCGTTTGATTAAAAGATTATCCCATTTAGGATGACGAATGAGTTTATAAATACGGTAACTTGCAAACCCTATTAGGATTAACGCAACCAGTGTTACAATCAGCTTTTCAGGATTAAAAAAAGGAAGTATGATTGCTAAAACCAAAATAACAACTGCCAAAATTCCATGGGTTAACCAACGATATTCGTTGAGTTTCTCTTTCATTGTTTAGCCTTCTTTCTATGTTATTTATTGATTTAATTATATGCGTTATTACGTTGTTGGTCAAAGTATTTCGCACAAAAGCATTTAAGTCATTCATGCGGTAACCGATTGACTGTTAAATTTTTACGCATAATTGGCTAAAAGCGTATTTGATAAAATATGTTCACTCATGAACTGGCTTCAAAAAAAATACCTTGTTGTAATTATTTATTCATGTGATACATCACAAGAAGCACCCTTTTAAAAAGGGTAGTCAATAATAATGAGCTTTTTGATTACAAAAATGGTGATTATTTCTGAAAATGTCGTTAAGAAAGCAAATATATTTTTTTTGGTTGGTGAACGGTTCATCTGAGCGTATGAGACCATGATATATGAGTGCTCTTATTGAAATGAAAAACCACATAATGATTTATTTTCTCGTTAAATAGATTTATAATTACAGGATTGTATTTTTAACAATAATATTAAGTAAAAAGCCTAATTCATGGCTTAGAAACACTTGTGTTTATGATATAATATGTTATGTAAATACCATTGCGAGGAGAACTAAATATGAATGATATTCTTGGTAAATCTTTGTTGCCATTAGCTAAAAAAAAATTGTTTCTTTTAGACATGGATGGCACGCTTTATTTAGATGGTACATTGTTTGAAGGAACACTTGATTTTTTAAGTACAATCACTACACAAAAAAAACAAGTAATGTACATTACAAATAATTCTTCTAAATCAGTCTCAGCGTATATCGATAAACTTAACGCAATGGGAATTGGTGCCACGAAGAACGATTTTTTTACATCATCCATGGCGATGACGGTTTATTTAAAAAAACATTATCCTAACAAGACAGTGTACTGTATGGGGACGACATCATTGATAGAAGAACTCGTCGAATCCGGGATTAAGATTGAAAATAAAGCGACAAATGATATCGATGTTGTTGTTTTGGGGTATGATACAGAGTTAACATACCAAAAACTGGTTGATGTGTCTTGGTTACTCCAAAATAAAGCATTACCGTATCTTGCGACCAATCCAGATACTACGTGTCCTACTGACTTTGGTTTTGTGCCCGATTGTGGTGGTATGGCAACCATGTTAGAATATGTAACGGGTAAACTTCCACAGTTTATCGGCAAACCCAATCCTTTGATTTTGTTAGAATCATTAAAACGAAGCGGCGTTGATAAAAGAGATACTGTGGTCATTGGCGATCGACTTTACACCGATATATTAAGCGGCATCAATGCGGATATTGATACAGTGTGTGTTTTGTCTGGGGAAACAACGTTGATTGATATTGAAAACAGTGATATTAAACCCACGTATGTGGTATCCTCAATTAAAACCATTTGCGAATTGTTAAACAAATCATAATTAAAACACCTTGTCCAATGTAAAAGGACAAGGTGTTTTATGAAGGGTTATAGTTTCCAAACAATTCGGGCCTGATAATCAGGATCGGATTGTACAGCATAATGTGTGTCAATTAAAAGTATTTTCCGTGTGTCTTGTGTGTACTTTTCCCAAGACTGATCCTGTTTAGGATTTGGGTTAGCATCATGGACAAATTGAATCCATCGCTGATGTATGAAATCGGCGATGGATTTAGGACCATCAGTTTCATAAGCAAGTAGTTTTGTTAGTTCACAGTCCAAATTATTAAATGCATACATTATTTCAGCACCGTGAAAAGCACCAATACCCATTTTTTTTGCGAGTATTGTTTCATAATCAAATCGGTACACATAAGTATCATTAGTCTGTGCATGTAAATCAGCAATGAATAGAGCACCAGCCGTAAAGAAATAGTCTCGATTAATTGATTTATAAGCGTTAATTGACGGGTAATCTGTATATGCTTTTACAATGAGTTCACGATTCATAGTTTCATTTAAGGTAAACATTTTTTCCATTTGATTCTCATTTGAAGGCAACCAAGAATCATTATCTTTTACAAGCAGCGCTGCCTCATCCTTATTATACCCAATCAGCATAGGTATTTCCTGGGTTTTTCCTTTTTTGTAAGCATCGATGATTGAATCAGTAATAATCTTACCATCAATCACTGGTCCAAATGCCCAATAGCCTGGCGTAATATCAGTATAATTCGCCATGATTTTTCTCGCTGTTTCAATCGCTTGTTCATCCGTAATTGAAAGCAGTTTTTCTTTATCATCAATCGATATATTTAAGTATTCAAGTGTTTTCATCGCCCAGAAATGGGCGTGCTTTTTAGGTAGAACACTTTGAATTACAGCACTTTGAACGATGGCTTTATTAAACAGTGATTCAGAAATATTTGATGTCATGAGTGCTAAAATAGAAGTAGCCCCTGCGGATTCTCCCATCACAGTAATGTTGTTTTGGTCTCCACCAAATGCAGCAATATTTTGCTTAATCCATCTTAAAGCCGCGATTTGATCATAAAGACCAACATTGCTGTCAAAAGACATTTTATCATCATTTAATACACTAAAATCGATGAATCCAAACAATCCAAGTCGATACTGGATTGATACAAAAACAAGATCACCATTATTTGCAAAAGAAAGGCCATCATACATTTTTGCAGCAGTCTCTCCAATGACAAAAGCACCACCATGAATCCAAACCAACACAGGTTTTTTTTGATTAAAAGTTTTTGGCGCCCAAATATTTAAATATAAGCAATCCACACTTTGTTTTAAGTCATTTTCAGGTGTAACCTGACCAATCCTTGGCTGTGGTGCTTTATGTTTAAACTGAGTGGCATCAATGATAGTATCATAAGCATCAATCGGTAAACATTGATTAAAACGCCCAGTACTTAAGGGTGATTGGGCATAAGGAATGCCTCTAAATCGTGCAATTGATCCTACGGTATCGCCCTGTATTAATCCTATATGAGTTTTTACTTGCATCATGATATAACCTCCAAGTAATGAAGTGCACCATTATGTTAACTGGTGCACAACATTGCTTATGCTAAATATTGTTCAAATATAATCGAATCATATTGTTGTAGTAGTGTGTCACCAATTTCTTTGTTTGTGACTGTCCAACAAGCAATTTTAGCGCCTAAAACTTTGTTCAATTTGACGATTGAATGAATGTCTTGATAACGATAACCAATGAAATGTGGTCGGCTTTTAAAATTATAAAGCAAATAACTCATCATTTTTCTTCGGCGCAAAGGGATTTTTTCAGCATGTGCTTTTCCCAGTGCAGGAATATAACATTGTGTACCCATGGCCAATTGACCTCGAACAACATGGGGTTGATTTTTTTTAAACCACTTGAGCACATTGTAGTCAAAACTTTCAATGTAATATTCACCAGAATAATCAGACAACATTTCAGCGGCTTTAGCACATATCACGGATGGGTCAAGTCCAGGTAATTCAGTTTTGAACTCAATAAGAATCGGTACTTGTCCATTCACAGTCGTTAAAAATTCAGCAAAAGTTGGGACTGTGTGCTTACTGTCTAATAAAGTAAACTTTTTAAGTTCAGCTAAGGTTAACGAATCCACTTTGACAATCTGTTTACACAGACGTGCTAAAGTGTCATCATGAAACACGACCAGATGAAGATCTTTCGTTAAACGGATATCCAGTTCAATACCATAACCTTTGTCGATTGCTTTTTTAAAGGCTGCCATCGAGTTTTCTGGGATGTCTTCATTATTGAATAGGCCTCGATGCGCGAATTTTGAAGGGAAGTTCTTAAGGTTATTGGATTTACGCGGTGATGTCATGTAAAGTAATGCAAGCACTGCCAATAGCGGCAAACCAATAAGAACCAATAAAAAGTAAACACTGTCAAACATTATTAATCGTCAGTTTCCAATGCCCCAGCGACCGCTGTTTTTAAGATCGGCTTGACATCACCATGTTTAATAAAGAGCGCACAAATCAATGCGAAAATCGTAAAACTCATCGCATACCAAGTTAAGGCACCAAAACCAAAGTTAAAGGTTTCGATAAATAATGACGCGAGCGTTGGTGTAATGATTTGAGCAATCGTTGCAGCAATATAATAATAGCCCATATATCTGCCTGCATCTCTGTCTTTTGCAAGTTCTAAAACCATTGGACCAACATTGATTGAGACTAGCGGGAATCCGACTGCAAATACAACAGACCAAAGGTATAGCGTGTTGACGTTATCAGGACGAATGAAGCTCATACCAAAAAATGAAAACGCGAGTATGCCTAGACCTATAATTGCTGCTTTTCTACGGCCAATCTTAGATGCAATTGCGGCTGCAGGAAAAGCGAAAATAAGCACGAGTAAAACACGGAGTAGAAATGGTGTTGTCCAGCTAGCATCTTGCATTAAATAACGGGTTAAGAAATTTGAATAATGTGTTGAGAATGCATTATAACCCATATACATCAATGCAACGACACCTAAAATCGCCATTAAACTTGTAAACTCTGGTTTTGTTAGTTTTGTTACTAATGTATCACCAGCAATTGTTTTTTTGTCTCCAATACCTAAATCTTTAACTTGTTTTTGAACTTTAGCAACGGTTTTGTTTTCTCTGAACAATGCCAAATAAATAAGTAAGGTAATGACCATGGTTAATGCAACAAAATAAATGGTTAATGAAAGACCTCTTTGCAGTAATGCTCTACCGATTAAGGCAAAGGCCACCCCGGCAGATCCACCAAGAAAATTAAGCATTGCATTGGCTTTAGTTCTTAAAGGGCGAATAAACACATCCGCAACTAAAGCTGTCGCAGGTGAACGATAAGCACTCATACAAACCACTGCAATCAATAACGCAAATAAAAACAGTATAAATGCCAATGGATCTCTTTCGGTTGTTGAAATTGATAATTGATATGAATCTGCAAGATTCATCCCGACAAGACCCATTAACCCACCAATAGTGCCCCATAAAATTAAAGGCGTTCTTCGACCCATTCTTGAGTTGACACGATCTGAAAGAATGCCAAACACCGGTAGAAGTACTAGTGCTGCGACATTATCGATAGACATTATCATACTGTAACCTATGGTACTGGTATGAAAATGCCTAACGAGCATTAATGGCACAATGTAATCATAAGCTTGCCAAAAAATTGTGATACCAAAAAACGGTAAACTAATGAGAATCGCTCTTCCCCAATTCATTTTAAAACTTTCCATTTTAAGCTCCTTTTTTTTTTGGATTTTTAAAATCCTATTTGATGCGAATATATCATACATTAAAAATGATGTATATTGTTTGCACTTATTTGTAACTTTAAACACTTATTTGACACGCATCAAGGTCTATGATAAACTCAATTTAACTTGATGCAATAAATGGTTTTCATGATAATGACAACTTTCAGTTTCACCAACCATTGATTTGTTTTGTTTTAAGGTTTCACTAGGTAAAAATTAAGCTTTAGAAGGAGAAAACAATGATAAAAATCGTTGTTTGTGATGATCAAGTCATCGAGCAAAACAAAGTTATCCAGTATTTAAAAGCGTTTTCTGAAACCATCACACCGATAGAAGTGAAAGTATTTTCCTCACCACTTGAACTGATGAGCACCATCAATGCAATCGCGTGGGCTGATATCTTTTTACTTGATATCATCATGCCAGGATTTTCCGGCATTGCACTTGGAAAACACATTCGCGAAAACCGCAAAGATGCCGTCATTATTTATTTCACCTCATCAACCGATTACGCCTTAGATGCCTACGGCATTCAAGCGTTACAGTATTTGCTTAAACCGGTTGTAAAAAGCAGTTTGTTTCAAGCCCTAAAAAAAGCAATAGTTTTGGTAAAAAAACATGAACACTATTATACCATTCAAACCAGAAGCGAACTAATTCCTGTAAAAACGAATGACATTAAATACATTGAATATAAAAATCATTTTCTATGTTTTCATGTTAAAGACACGCTCATCACCAGTAAGTTTTATCGAGAGCCTTTCGCAAAAGTGCTTGAAAAACTGTTTGAGCAGCCCGGTTTTATTCAAACGCACAGAGCATTCGTCATTAACATGCATCATGTAGATAAAATGAACACGCATGCATTTATGATGAATGACCAGGCACGCATACCAATTTCTAAGAGTCGGTTAACTCAAGTTAGAAAATCATATGTTGATTTTCTAATAAATGTGTAATTGTTAAAGAGTGCAAGCGCAAATACTTAAAAGATATATAAAAAACGTCTCTCATCAGATCATTCTGGTGAGAGACGTTTATGTTGTTATTCTTGGGGGTATTTTAAATGCCATAAGTCGCGTATTTCATCCATTTGTTTCAGTACTTCTATGGTGGTTTTATGAGACATTATGTTGCTTTCCAATTGAGAATTTTTTAAGCAATGAACCGTTTCATTTAACTCATACTCAAACCCATTAACCCGATGTGGAATCTCGATTTTTTTAACCAATTGGTGATTTAAATCATAAATAAACGCTTGACTTGAAGACCAAAAGTTTGGTATCTTCACAAGGCCATGAGTCCCCTCAATAATGGCCATCGGTGGTTCACTTTTTACAACACTACTTTTTAAATAAGCGATTGCGTGATCGTAGTAGTACGTTATTTCATTTGAACCATCTACGCCGGTGGTAGTTTTTGTCATTTGTGCTTCAAATGAAGTTGGTGACCCAAGAAAAATATTGGCGAATGTAATCGGATATATGCCAACATCAAGCAATGCGCCACCACCCAGATGTTTCGCTAAAACACGATGTGAGTCATTGACTGGAAGATTAAAACAAAGACTGGCATGGATGACTTTAACATCACCGATGACTCCAGATTCAATGGTCGTTTTTAGTGCGCGAATCACCGGCAAAAAGCGGGTCCACATCGCTTCCATAACAAAACGCTTTTTTTGGTTTGCTTTATCAAAAACTGCTTGTGCTTGGCTTGCGTTTAATGTGAATGCTTTTTCACATAAAATGTGTTTGTTGTGTTCTAAGCTAAGCATCATATGATCGTAATGTAGGCCATGAGGTGTCGCGATGTACACACAATCTAACAAAGGATCCTTGAGCATTTCAACATAACTACCATAAGCGACCTCTATGCCATATTTTTTTTGATAAGACTCAGCTTTTTTTAGATCACGTGAGGCAATCGCATATAAAGACGCATCCTCAACAACGGTCATTGCTTCACAAAAATTTCTCGCAATATTGCCTGCGCCAATAATACCAAATCGAATCATCTTTAGTCCTTCTTTCTAAATGTTAGATAATATCTACATTTAGTATATCACTGATTAGTCATTTCAAATAATAATCATCGATAAGATACACCAAATAAACAGTTTGCACAATTGAATGTCTCTAAAAAC
>SKFU01000024.1 GCA_007117835.1 Candidatus Izemoplasma sp.
CGGATTTCATCTTGTCTTTCTTGACTTAAGTTATCATATTCTGGGACCAACTGATGGTCAAGAACATAAAACAATAAACGATAATCACCAATCGTTTTAGACGTAATACTGTAAGGTCTTGAGGCTGCGAGTAAATCATCAAACAAGTACGTCGCAACTTGACGTGTTAACGATGACGCTTGTAAATCATTGAAATTAAATTGAAGGTGTTCTAAGTCCAACTCAATAACACTTTGTGCATCAAGCATATTATCAATCGCTGTTCGGTAAGGATACAAGTAGTTGTAAACATCAATAAATTTCTGCATGACCTCAGCATCTGTCATCATGCGTGTGTTGGATTCATCAAAACCATCACTTGGCACATCTTCAATCGGCACCGCACTTTGGTAAAGACCGATAGCCCCATTGAAATTAGGCACCAAATTAAAACGATTCAAGACCGCATCATATTCAGTACGACTTAAAAAGCGTAGTGGAATCGCAACAATGTCACCACGATAATTATTATTGTAATAAGTGATTACTTTATCTTCACTGACAAAATCAGGATGTTCTGCAACCGCATCACTAATCATCCCAATCGTAAGATTTCTTCTGGCAACATTCAAGCGAATAAACTGCTCGACACTTGCTTCATCATCAGGATCAAAACCAGCAACAACCACGACATCACGGTAGTTTTGAATTGCTTTTTCTTTTTCAAAATCACTCATCATGTCGATTTCATCGGCATCCTTTGTCCCAAACCTTAACATATTGAACTCATTATCAATGGCTTCTTGAGAAATTGATGCCATTAACTCAGCCAATAGCATTTCGTCAACCATATTGAGTAAATGCATTAGTCCATCTTGACGCGTCATTTTATCATACAGTTGTTCATAGGTAATCTCAAAACCATCAAAATTTGCAAAAACTGCATTAGGATTTGAGAGGGTAGGACTTTTTGGTTCACTTCTTAAAGCATTGCAAGCAACACTTAAAACGATGACGACTAAAATGATGCTTCCAATAATCGCTGCTCGTTTAATAACTTGTTTAGAATTCATAGCTAATCACTCCTTAATTAAATACGCAATATATATATTATCATTATTCATTTTATAAAACAACAGTTAAAAACCACAACTTGTCAAAATGCATGACAAATCTTCTATCTTGCAAACGATTAACAATCGTGTATAATAACTATGTATTGAGGTGATATCGTGAAAATTGTTGTCTTAGCGAGTGGTTCTAAAGGAAATGCAACATACATTGAGCACGAAGGATTTCGGTTATTAATTGATGCTGGAATTTCACGTCGCCAGCTTGATTTAAGATTACAACAAAGGGTTAAAACCCTTAAACCAATTGATGCCATACTAATAACACATGAACACCGTGACCATACCTCGGGATTGGCATCATTGATGAACCACAACAAAGCACTACTCTATACAACAAAAGAGACTTTTAAAGCATTGAATCATACTGTTTCTGAGGCATGTTTTAGACCACTTGAAATCCACCAAAATCATCAAATCGGCCCATTATTTGTCACCGTTTTCCCGATCAGTCATGATGCCAGTAACCCCATTGGATTTCAGTTAACAACTGCACGCGGAAAACGACTCGTTTATATGACCGATACAGGCTATATTCCACAAACTTACTACGAAACGCTTAGAAATGCAGATTTCTATATTTTTGAAGCCAATTACGATGTCGCATTACTGTTTAATTCTGGGCGTCCATACTACTTAAAAAAACGGATTGATTCGGTCAAAGGTCATTTGTCTAACGCAGACTCTGCTTACCATTTAGCACAATTGGTTGGCGAAAACACTAAAGGCTTCATTTTAGCGCATCCCAGCGCAGAATGTAACACAGAACACCATGTAATAGAAACGTTTAACTCGGTTTTTGAGAGTTATGATTTAAACTTGTCAGCCTTTGCTTTTGAAATTGCCTCACAAACCGAACCAAGTCAACGATATATTATAGAATAGGAAGTGTTCATATGACGCATGAACAACGTATTAAAGCAACCTGTGCTCAAGTATTTTCAGTTTCTGAAAAAGACGTGACAGTAATTGAGCGTTTAATGGGGGGGATGTCGAATTTCACATATGTTATTGACATTCAAGCGACCCGTTACACCTTTAGAATACCTGGCAAAAACGCTGATAAATTTGTCAACCGTGACGTTGAAAAAGATCATTTAAAAATTATTGAACCACTTAATCTAAATAATGAAACAGTCTATTTAAACACTGAAGACGGTGTGAAAATTGCGCGATATCTCGTTGGTCAACCATTGCATGAGTTAAACCCACATGACTACTTACAAGAAGCCGCTAATGTATTAAAAACGATTCATGATAGCGGCATTACTAGCCCACATGCTTATGCACCGCTTAAGCGGTTAGAACGCTATGAGTACAACGTGAAAGCTTACAATCATACCCATCACAATCGTTACAATGAATATAAAGAAACACTACTTAAGCACTGGGACTGGTTAAACAGTTTTCCTAAAACATTGACGCATGGGGACGCTCAAGTGTCGAATTTTGTGGTCACCGACAATGCACTTAAGCTTATGGATTGGGAATTCACCGGCATGAACGATCCATTTTATGATATCGCCTGTTTTGGGAACACCAATTTCGATCACGCAATTGCTTTGTTACCGGTATATTTAGAGCATGTACCAAACAGTCAAGAATTTAACCGTTTGTATTTATGGCGAACATTCCAATGTTTACAATGGCATAATGTTGCGTTATATAAAGAGTTCATCGGATTAAGCCAAGATTTGTCGGTTGATTTTTATAAAGTAGCTCAAATATATTTGGATAAAGCAGAAGATTTATTGGCTAAATTGAAATAATTAAATTGATTTTATAAACAAGTGAAAACACTTATTATGTAAGTGTTTTCTTTTAGATTTATAAACAATTTAACGTTGTTAAATAATACTGTTTATTGTATAATCTAGTTGTATGACACATTTCTAGAAAAAAATGAACAATGGAGGTAGTTACGATGGCAACAAAAAAAGTATTTAAGTCAATCGATGGTAACGAAGCCGCGGCTCACGCATCATATGCGTTTACAGAAGTTGCAGGCATTTATCCAATTACACCGTCATCACCGATGGCTGAACATACCGATTTATGGGCATCACAGGGCAAAAAAAACTTGTTCGGTATGCCAGTAAAAGTCATCCAAATGCAATCAGAAGCAGGTGCTGCAGGGACAGTGCATGGTTCATTGCAAGCGGGGGCACTCACCACGACCTATACAGCAAGTCAAGGATTACTACTTAAGTTACCGAATATGTATAAGATTGCAGGCGAATTATTGCCTGGTGTTATCCATGTTTCAGCACGTAGTATTGCCGTTCAAGCATTATCGATTTTTGGTGATCATCAAGATGTTATGGCAGTCAGACAAACCGGTTTTGCGATGCTTGCAAGTGGTTCAGTGCAACAAACGATGGATTTAGCTGGTGTAGCACATTTAGCAGCAATCGAAACCAGTGTACCATTCTTACATTTCTTTGACGGTTTCAGAACTTCACATGAAGTAAACAAGGTTGAAGTGATGCCTTATGAGGTGTTCGACCGTTTACTTGATAAAGAAGCCGTACGACGTTTTAGAGATCGTGCGTTAAACTCTGAACACCCTGTGACAAGAGGTTCTGCACAAAACGATGATGTCTATATGCAAGCACGTGAACTTCAAGGTAAGTTTTATAAAGATGTTCCAGACGTTGTTAATAAGTATTTAAAAGCGATTTCTGAAGAAACTGGCCGTGACTATGCACCATTTGTCTATTATGGTGATAAAGACGCGAAAGATGTTATTGTTGCCATGGGTTCAGTGACTGAAACGATTCAAGAAACCATTGATTTTATTCATCGCACCACAGACCGAAAAGTTGGGTTGTTAACGGTTCATTTATACCGTCCATTTAGTACTAAATATTTATTTGAAACAATGCCAAGCAGTGTTGAGCGCATTGCCGTACTTGATCGTACCAAAGAAAACGGTTCTATTGGTGAACCACTGTATCTAGATATTCGCAGTGCGTATTACCGCAAGCCTAATGCCCCTGTTATTATCGGTGGTCGCTATGGATTATCAAGTAAAGATACTACACCAGCACAAATATTAGCTGTTTATGATAATTTGGCTGGGCAGCAAAAAACAAGTTTCACGATTGGTATTGAAGATGATGTTAACTTCACTTCACTCGATGTTTTAGAAGAAATTGATGTTGCAGATGCAAGCACGACTGAACTATTGTTCTTCGGATTTGGCTCAGATGGGACTGTCGGCGCAAGTAAAAACACGATTAAGATTATCGGTGAAAACACTGATTTATTCGGCCAAGCCTACTCGAGCTATGATTCGAAAAAATCAGGTGGTGTCACGCGTATGCATTTACGTTTCTCAAAAAAACCAATTCGAAGCACGTACTTAGTGTCGCACCCACATTTCGTTTCATGTTCTAAAGACTCATATTTATACCTTTACGACATGATTGGTGGATTGCGCAAAGGTGGCACTTTCTTACTCAATACCGTCAAAGGTAAAGATGACATTGAAAGTTTGCTGCCTAACAAAGTAAAACGTCAACTGGCTGAAAAAGAAGCCAAACTATACATTATTAACGCCGTTACATTGGCCGAAGAAGTTGGTCTTGGTGAAATGATCAATACGATTATGCAATCAGCATTTTTCAGTTTGAATGAGCAAATCATGTCTTATGGTGATGCGAAAAAACTGATGAAAAGTTATGCTGAAAAAGCGTATGAACGTAAAGGCCGTGCCATTGTTGAGAAAAACTTTTCAGCCATCGATAAAGGTGAAGAAGGGTTAATTAAAATTGATGTTGACCCAGCATGGAAAACACTCAAAGACGATCCGAAACCTGAGTCGGTTGAAAAACCACGTTATGTTACTGAAATCGCTGAACCTGTGAATGCGATTGAGGGCTACCAACTCAAAGCTTCAGCGTTCTTAGATTATTATGATGGGACCATGGAAAACGGTTCAACCCAATATGAAAAACGTGGCATTGCCAACTATGTACCCAATTGGCTTGACGACAAATGTATTCAATGTAATCAATGTGCATTTGCTTGTCCTCATGCAGTCATCCGCCCTTTCTTACTAACAGAAGAAGAAATGAAAAATGCACCTGAAGGCATGAAAACACTTGATGCACGCGGTAAAGGTCTGGAAGGATTGAAGTATAAAATCCAGATTTCTACGCTTGATTGTACTGGCTGTGGTGTCTGCGTGTCTGTATGTCCAGCAAAACCTGAAAAAGCATTAAAAATGAGCCCTATCGGTGTTGAAATCGAAAAAGGCGAAATTGAAAATTCGAGTTATTTGTTTAATGAAGTAACGCCTAAAGACAATTTAGTCGCGAAAAATAATGCTAAAAATGCGATGTTTGCCAAACCTTTATTTGAGTTTTCTGGTGCTTGTGCAGGGTGTGGAGAAACACCATACATTAAACTCGCAACACAACTCTTTGGCGAGCGTATGGTGATTGCAAATGCGACTGGATGTACTTCGATTTATGGTGGTTCATTCCCAGCCACACCATACACAAAAAACTTAGAAGGCCGCGGTCCAGCATGGGCCAACAGCTTGTTTGAAGACAACGCTGAATTTGGCTTTGGTCTACGTCATGGTATCGAAACCATGCGTGCACAACTGCAATCATTGTATGCCAACAACAAATCTAAATTATCTGGTGAGCTGTCAGCATTGATGGAAGAATGGATGGAAAACAAAAAAGATGGTGAGAAAACACTCGAACTGTCACGTAAAATCAAACCATTACTCGACGATGTTAAAGGTGAACTTGGTAAAGACTTACGTAACCTATCACATTACCTTGTAAAACAATCACAATGGATTATTGGTGGTGATGGTTGGGCTTACGATATCGGGTTTGGTGGATTAGACCACGTCATCGCAAACAACGAAGATGTGAATTTCCTCATCTTAGATACTGAGGTTTATTCAAACACCGGTGGTCAATCAAGTAAATCTGCACCATCAGGATCAATCGCAGCGTTTACCGCATCAGGTAAAGATGGTAAGAAAAAAGATTTAGCCGCAATTGCGATGAGTTATGGTCATGTGTATGTTGCGCAAATTTCTCATGGTGCCAGCCAACAACAAGTGTTGAAAGCAATGAAAGAAGCTGAAGCACATGAAGGCCCATCAGTAATTATTGCCTATAGCCCATGTATCGCTCACAAAATCAAAGGTGGTATGACCAACTCTGCCAATCAAGCGCGTCTTGCAACTGAGGCAGGATACTGGCCAACATTCCGTTTTGATCCAGCACGAATCAAAGACAATAAAAACCCATTTGTCATCGACTCAAAAGAACCACAGTGGGATAAATACAAAGACTTCTTAATGAATGAATCACGTTACTCGCAATTGTTAGATATCAATCCAGATGCCGCAGAAGGCCTTTATGAGTTAAACCTTAAAGAAGCCCAACGTCGCTACCGTATGTATCAACGTTATGCAGCAATGGACTATAGTAACGAAGCTTAAAACACACTGTCTATATAGACCTTTCAACGGAAGTTGAGGGGTCTTTTTTTAATTCACTTATGAAATCAATGTAAACGCTTGATTATAAAAATAAAATTAGGTATAATAGATAGCTATACAAAGGATGATGTTTATGGGTCAAGAAGTAACATTGATTTACATGTTGCAAAGCTTAGGTCTGACAGTTTTATTCGTTGGATTAATCGGATTCGAAAGACAACGCCGCAATAAAATTGCTGGATTAACAACACATTTACTTGTCGCACTTGGTGCCGCAGGATTAACAATGGTTCAACAAGTGATGGTCTATGATGCCATCCAATTTTTGAAAGAATATCCTGAAATGACTGCACAAGTTACTTTAGAACGACAGCGAATCGTTGCTCAAATTGTCTCTGGCATCGGGTTTTTAGGCACGGGTGCGATTTTAAAAACAAACGGATATATCAGTGGCTTAACCACCGCATCAACGTTGTGGATTAGTGCCATTATTGGCGTTATCTTTGGCTATGGGATGTACACACTTGGCATCACATTAAGCCTATTAACACTCTTTGTTTTAACGATTATAAAAAATGTGTTTAGACACATGGTAGAAGACACACATTAGAAAGCGCCAAAAGCGCTTTTTTAATGACTAAATATTATCATATCATTAGCATTCAAACGGTGAATCATATAAAATATAACTGAGCTTAAGGAGGCAAAAACATGGCGATACTAAAAATCACAGATTTACATGCAAAAGTTGATGATAAAATCATCTTAAAAGGCGTCAACTTAATCATCAAAGGTGGCGAAACCCATGCGATTATGGGACCGAATGGTACCGGGAAAAGTACTTTAGCCAGTGTGATTATGGGACATCCCCGTTATCACGTTACTCAAGGTCAAATCACGTTAGATGGTCAAGATGTGTTAGAAATGTCTGTCGATGCACGTGCCCGTGCAGGACTTTTTTTAGCGATGCAGTCACCTTCAGAAGTACCGGGTGTGACCAACAGTGATTTTGTTAAAACAGCAATGCAATCACGTCTTGAAAAAGATGAAAATCTATCTTTGTTCAAATTTATTCGTGCATTTGATCACGCCGTTACTGAGTTGCAGATGCAACCAGATTTGCCGCACCGATATTTGAATGATGGTTTCAGTGGTGGTGAAAAAAAACGCAATGAAATCCTACAAATGAAAATGTTGAAACCCACCATTGCAATTTTGGATGAAATCGATTCAGGTCTTGATGTTGACGCACTTAAAATTGTTGGTGAAAATGTTAGTAAAATGAAATCGAATGCACTTGGATTATTACTTATTACACATTATCAACGGATACTTGATTATATCCCTGCCGATCACGTACACGTCATGATGCAAGGTCGCATTGTTAAATCTGGAACAACTGATTTAATGAAAAGAATCGATGCAGAAGGTTATGATTGGCTTAAAACAGAACTCAACATAGAAGATGAGCGTGTCAATGGCGAGGATGATGCATCGCGTATAATGTTAGGGACTTGCGCAACCAAAGAGGCGTTAAAATAATGTTAACCCATACCTTACTTCCTTTAAACAGTACACATATCCCAAAATCCATAGAAGTATTACTAAGTGCACTTGACAACGTCATTGTAATCAAAGATGGACACATCATTAAACACCAGTTAACCCACGCTTTTGATGGTGTTCAAATCACGGATTTTAATCACGCAGATCATCAGTTAACCGGCCGCATATCAGCATTAAAAATACCGGAAAAAGCAGTTTTAGAATACAATCAAGACGCATTGAATAGTTCGCTTTTTATTTATGTGCCTAAAACGCTGAAGTTGGCAGAAACGTTGCATATATTTTATCTTCAAGAGACCATTGACATGGTGCATAACACGATGATTTTAATGGATGAAGATTCAAGTTTAAAAACGTTTGAGTATATTCATAATGCGTCAAGTTGCGCTTTCAACTTTGTTTCAAGAGCATACCTAGATGCATCCAGCCAATTAAAGACGACGTCACTCAGCACCTTATCAAATCAATGTGCAGCCACTTTAAACCGACTCGCACATCTTGAACAAGACGCACAGATTTATTACATGAACGCTTTGTTCGGTGATGCACTCACCGAACAAGATACATCAATCATTCTTCAGGGTGAAGCGGCTAAAGCGGTGAATCACACCATTGCATTTACGAGCAAAGCCCAAGAAGCATTTGTACGTACTTTAATTGAACACCGCGCGAAACGCACAGAAGGTAAAATCGAGCATTATGGCGTTGCCAATGACCAAAGTTTTTTGGTGTTTGAAGGCATTGGTCAAATACATAAAGGGATGGTTCAAAGCCATGCCAGACAAAACACCAAAGGCATCGTATTGGGTGCACAAGCACGCTTAGATGCCAACCCCTTATTATTAATCGATGAATATGATATTGAAGCGGGTCACGGTGCCGCAATCGGTCAAATCGATGAAGAACAACTGTATTATATGATGAGCCGTGGTTTAACTAGAAAACACGCCGAACGATTGATTATCAATAGTTTTATTGAACCAATCAAAGCACAAACATCAAATCAATCAATGCATACACACATCGATGAATTACTGATGGCAAAAACACAGTAGGTGAGCCCATGTTTGAAAATGTTAAAGATGATTTTCCGGTGTTAATAAACAACCCACTTATTTATTTAGATACTGCCGCGTCGAGCTTAACACCAAAAACCGTGATTGACAAGATGAATGAGTATTATATGCACTACCCTGTGAATGTTCACCGTGGTGTTTATGAACTCAGTCATCGGGCAACGCAAATGTATGAACATGCAAGAACTGTGATTGCGAAATACATCAATGCATCATTTGATGAAGTCATTTTCACGCGTGGTGCTACAAGTGCTTTAAATCTTGTTGCACTCAGCTATGGCATGGATTATTTAAACGCGGGTGATGAAATTATTGTGAGTGAGTTAGAACATCACTCACAGCTTTTACCTTGGCAAAATGTGGCCATTAAAAAAAAGTGTCGCCTAGTCTATGTACCACTCGATGATGAAGGGCGCATTACAGTAGACAATTTTTTGAGCGTGTTAACATCAAAAACAAAAGTTGTTGCCTTGACATACGTGTCGAATGTCATGGGGTATATTACACCGCTTAAACCAATCATTGACGCAGCCCATAAAGTCGGTGCTATTGTGAGCGTTGATGCGGCTCAAGCAGCACCGCATCTACCGATTGATGTCCGCGATCTAAACGCTGATTTTTTGGCATTTTCAGGACATAAAATGTTTGGCCCAACAGGGATAGGTGTGCTTTATGGTTCACGTCATTTATTGGCAAAAATGACACCCATTGAATTGGGTGGGGACATGAATGATAATGTCGAAAAAGATCACGCTGTTTGGAAAGATGCACCCTATAAATTTGAAGCAGGCACACCACCCATTGCTGAAGCACTGGGTCTTTGTGAAGCGGTTCAATACATAAAGAAACTCGATATCACTGCCATTGCAAATCATGAAAAAGCTTTAGCAAAATACACCATCAACGCATTAAAAAAAATACCCGGTATTACACTGTATAATCCAACCACAGAAACAGGCATAATCGCATTTAACATTGACGGTGTTCACCCGCATGATGCGGTGACCGCATTTGATCAAGACCACATTGCTTTAAGGGCAGGGCATCATTGTGCTCAATTGGTGATTAAATGGCTAAAAGTCCCCGCCACATTACGTGCATCATTTTACGTGTACAACACGTTTGATGAGTGTGATCAATTTGTTCAAAGTGTGATTAAAGCACGCGACTTTTTCTTATCGGTTGGCTTTTAGGAGGCATTATGAAAACACTTGAAAATCTCTATCGTCAAATCATTATGGATCATTATAAAAACCCCAAAAACAAGGGTTTAGTTGATGATCCTAAATACCACACAGTCCACATTAAAAATCCGAGTTGTGGTGATGACATCACGATTCAAACCAACGTGACAGATCACCACGTTACCGGTGTCCGTCATGAGGGTTCAGGCTGTTCTATCTGTTGTTCAAGTGCCAGTGTACTATCCACAATAATGATAGGTAAAACAGTGGAAGATGCGATATACATGACCGATCACTATTTGAAGATGGTTGCCAATCAACCGTACGATGAGACCATAGAATTTGAAGACGCCATTGCTTATCAAGGCGTAAGACAGTTCCCTGCACGCATCAAATGCGCTTCGATTGCTTGGCAAGCATTTAAGCAGTCAATTAAAGGAAAAGAGTGATATCATGAGCAATCAAACGAAAAAACATATTGAAAGCATTATTGGGGATTATAAGTACGGATTTAAAACCGATATGGTCCACGTTAAAGATACAGGTAAAGGATTAACAGAAGCAATTGTGCGTGAAATTTCAACAATCAAACAAGAACCGCAATGGATGCTTGACTACCGACTTAAAGCCTATCAAGTGTATTTACAAAAGCAAAATCCGACTTGGGGCCCAGATTTATCAAAAATCAATTTTGAAGAAATCACGTATTATGTTAAACCATCTGAACGCTCAGAACGTTCATGGGAAGATGTCCCAGAAGCGATTAAGGAAACCTTTGATAAACTTGGTATTCCTGAGGCCGAACAAAAGTTTTTGGCGGGTGTTGGGGCCCAGTTTGAATCGGAAGTTGTTTATCATTCAACGCTAAAAGAATTAGAAGATTTGGGTGTAATTTTTACTGATACCGATACGGCACTAAGAGAGTATCCAGAACTTTTTAAAGAATACTTTTCAAAAGTTGTGCCTCATGATGACAATAAGTATGCGGCATTAAACAGTGCAACATGGAGTGGTGGATCGTTCATTTATATTCCTAAAGGTGTGAAAGTCGAAAAACCTCTGCAATCGTATTTCCGCATCAACTCCGAACAAATGGGTCAGTTTGAAAGAACTTTGATTATTGTTGATGAAGGTGCAAGCCTTCACTATGTCGAAGGCTGTACAGCACCGATTTATACCACCGATAGCTTACATGCAGCAGTGGTCGAGATTTATGTAAGAAAAGGCGGCCATGCACGTTATACAACCATTCAAAATTGGGCATCAAACATCGTCAATCTTGTGACCAAAAGAGCACTTGTCGATGACGATGCACATATGGAATGGATTGATGGCAATATTGGTAGCGGCATTAACATGAAGTATCCAACATGTATTCTTAAAGGTGACCGTGCAAAAGGGACCACAATATCGATTGCTTTCGCGGGAAAAAACATGCATCAAGACACGGGTGCTAAAATGATACACCTTGGCAAATATACAACCAGCACAATTGTATCTAAATCAATGAGTGCGAAAGGTGGAAAGGTCAATTATCGCGGCTTGATTCGTCACGACAAAAACGCGATTGGAGCAAAAAGTAATGTTGAATGTGACACCATAATCCTTGATGATATTAGCACTTCAGACACATTACCTTACAATATCGTTGCCAACAATCAAGCACAAGTTCAACATGAAGCCAGTGTTTCAAAAGTCAGTGAAGAACAGTTGTTTTATTTAATGAGTCGCGGTTTAACCGAAGCCCAAGCTACTGAAATGATTGTGATGGGTTTTATTGAACCATTCGCAAAAGAATTGCCAATGGAATATGCCGTGGAACTCAATCAGTTAATCAAACTAGAAATGGAAGGTTCAATCGGATAAAAGGTCAATCAACAGATTGACTTTTTTACTGGTAATTGGATTTCTATTTATGGTCGAATAAGGTATAATAAAAACAAGTCAAATCAATAAAGTGAGGATTTTTAATTTATGGAAAAGAGTATTCAAGCAATCCGTTTTACTGGTCTTGATATGATTAATCAAGCAAATAGTGGGCACCCCGGTATTGTCTTAGGGGCTGCACCAATACTATATCGGCTTTACACCAAACATTTAAAAGTGATGCCAAGTGATCCTAAATGGTTTAACCGCGATCGCTTTGTCATGAGTGCAGGCCACGGCTCAGCATTACTTTATGCCACACTGCATTATGCAGGTTATGACATAAGCATGCATGATTTAAAAGATTTTCGTCAACTAAAATCACTCACCCCTGGACACCCTGAATACCGTCACACACCTGGTGTTGATGCGACCACCGGCCCACTTGGACAAGGGATTTCAATGGCTGTTGGTATGGCAATTGCTGAGTCTTATTTACGCCATACATTCAATAAAAGTAAGTTTTCATTAATCGACCACCATACCTATGTGTTATGTGGCGATGGGGATTTACAAGAGGGTGTAACGTTTGAGGCAATGTCACTTGCAGGCCATCTCGAACTTGAGAAATTAATCGTGTTGTATGATTCTAACGATGTCCAACTCGATGGACCAACCAAAGCGGCCACCAGCACAGATATTAAACAATGGGTAAAAAGTTTAAAATGGGATTATCAATTGATTGAAGATGCCAATGACTTAGAAGCCATCGATGAAGCGATAGCACATGCTAAACATGCGTCTCAACCCAGTTTTATTGAAATTAAAAGTGTTATTGGCTACGGCTCGACTAAAGCAGGCACCGCCGCAACGCACGGTGCACCACTTGGTGTTGAAGAAACAACACGAATGCGTGAAGCCATGGATTACCCACATCCGCCATTTGAACCACCAAAATCGGTGTACACTGATTTTTTTGAACAACTCACCATCCGTGTTGAAAAAGATCATATCGAATGGCAAGAAAGCATGGAAGAATTTGCCCAGTTATATCCAAAATTGTTTGAACAATTAGAAGACATAATTAATCGACAAGTGCATGCTGATTTAGAACAACTGCTTGAACTTGAACCCCTGGGTACAAAAGAAGCCACGCGTGTGACAGGGGGAAAAATTATTGATGTTTTATCGCATGCCATACCCGGCATGATCGGCGGTTCAGCCGATTTGAGTGTGAGTACAAAAGTTAAAGGCATCCATGGTGACTTTTCTAAACAAAACCGGATTGGTAGAAACATCCAGTTTGGTGTGAGAGAACACGGCATGGGGGCTATTATCAATGGTCTTAGCCTACATCACTTAAAAGCATTTTCAGGGGGCTTCTTGATTTTTTCTGATTATATGAAACCAGCGATTCGCTTGGCCGCACTTATGGAAATACCCTCTATTTTTGTTTTTACACATGACAGTGTCGCTGTGGGTGAAGACGGACCAACCCATCAACCCATTGAGCAATTAAGTATGTTGCGAACCATACCACATCTAGTCACATTAAGACCGGCGCATGCAAACGAAACCAAGCATGCATTTCGCTATGCGATAGAGGCCATCAAAACACCAACAGTCATTGCCTTAACACGTCAAGATACTGTGGTGAATTCAGATGTATCCTATGAGGCGTTTAAAAAAGGTGCATACATTGTTTATGATCACGCGGATGCTGAGGGCATTCTCATCGCCACAGGCAGTGAACTTAACATTGCACTCGGGGCCCAAAAAATACTTTCAGAAACCCATCAAATCGAAGTTAGGGTTGTCAGTATGCCCTCTTTAGAGTTGTTTAAAAGACAAAACTCAAAAACTAAAAACAGTATTCTCTCACCTGAACTGAAAAAGCGTTTAGTGATTGAAGCAGGCAGTCCAGATTTATGGTACCAAATCGCACCACATGTCCACGGCATTGAGCACTTTGGTGCGAGCGCAAAAGGTGCGCAAGTACTCGACGCTTTAGGGATGTCAGAAGAAGCTGTGGTTAAACACTATTTAAGCATTGAATCGTGAAAGGATTATACACGGATGGAAAAACGCGTAATGTATGCATTTATTAATCCACCAGATACAGCCATCAACGCATTGTTTGAAGGGCTGTTTGAACATGCGAAATTAGATATATTAACCCCCCATATCATCCGATTCAAATATGCCCCAGAAACCTACGATGAACCGATTGATTTTTTAACATTCTATCAACTAATAAAAACCGATTTTGATGTTAAAATTAGTCTTTTAGATATGTCACAATCCAACCAGGATTACATGGATGTTCACAGTATCGTTAAACATCTTCAGACATTGCCTTATCGTAGTTATGAGTTCACCGACTTTATATCTGTGTTGCAGCATAAACACCCAGAAACATTACTCCCGATGAAAACCCACATAATAAAACGCTTAGGTCAAGAGTTGATTGATACTTTGTTGGCATTTGCGGATGCCAACATGAATGCCAGTATTGCGGCAAAAAACTTATATTTACATCGTAATTCACTCAACTACAGGTTGGACAAAATTAATGAAATTACCGGTTTAGACATACGCCAGTTTAACGCATTATCAATACTTTACTGTTGGTTTAAAAATTGATGTTTGTGCATTTTGCCCAATGCAAGAATTTCCGTTAAACGCTATACTATTCACAACTAGATTATAAGGAGAGTGTTTATGGCAGAACTATCGTTTAAGAAAATTGATAAGGTGTATGACAATAATGTACAAGCAGTATTCGGATTCGAACTCGAGATTAAAGACAAAGAATTTATTGTCTTTGTTGGTCCATCAGGCTGTGGTAAGTCAACCACACTACGTATGGTTGCGGGCTTGGAAGAAATAACTTCTGGTGAACTTTATATTGATGGTCGTTTGGTTAACGATGTTGCCCCTAAAGACCGTGATATCGCAATGGTTTTCCAATCGTATGCATTGTATCCACATATGACAGTATATGATAATATGGCATTTGGCTTAAAACTACGTAAAATGCCTAAAGAAGATATCGCAAAACGCGTTAACAACGCCGCAGAAATTTTAGGGCTTACAGACTATCTCGATCGTAAACCAAAAGCATTATCTGGTGGACAGCGTCAACGTGTGGCATTAGGCCGTGCGATTGTCCGCGATGCTAAGGTATTTTTAATGGATGAGCCACTATCAAACCTTGATGCCAAGTTACGCGTTCAAATGCGTGCTGAAATCATTAAATTGCATGAGCGTATTGGCACAACCACAATTTATGTTACCCATGACCAAATTGAAGCGATGACCATGGCAACACGTATTGTTGTTATGAAAGATGGTTACATCCAACAAGTGGGTGCACCTAAAGAAATTTACGACAACCCTAACAACGTTTTTGTTGGTGGATTTATTGGTACACCAGCAATGAACTTCATTTATGGAAAAATCGATCCTAAAGGTTTCTTTATTAGTGAAAACGTAAAAGTAGAAGTACCAAAAGCTAAAGTTGATAAACTCAAAAAACTTGGTTATAACGACAAAGAAGTCATTCTGGGTATTCGCCCTGAAGACATTCACGATGACAATATGGTTGCTGAGGCTTACCCTAATGGTCGCGTTCAATTTAAAGTTGACGTCGCGGAGTTATTGGGTGCTGAAACAAACATTTATGCAAAAGTAGGTAAACACGACATCACTGCACGTGTTGATGCGCGTACAGATATCGGTATCGGTGATACGATCGAGTTGACATTCGACATGAACAAAGTCCATTTCTTTGATATGGACACAGAAGAACGTATTCGTTAGCAAAAATCAAAGTGGTGCATTAAGCATCACTTTTTTTGTGCCAATAAGTTAAAAATTTATCAACAATTAAGGATGTTAATCTTTGAATTTGTTCGGTACAATCAAATCAAAGCGGGGTGAACATATGTATTATTTGATGCATACTTACGATGGACTGAAAACATATGATGGGTACAATACGACATTGATTGATAAGTCCATGAAATATTTCTTGAATCAATTACTCATCCAAGAACACGTGACATTAGAAGGACGACTCATTGCACTCAGAAAAAAATACAGTTTAAAAAATAACGTGCCTATTTATGTTCATGAAACATGTTGTTTTTACACGACAAAGCATCTAAGAGCATTTGGGACCATTGCCATCAATTATCACGCCGTACTATCGATGCGTGAACGCACGGATGGCAGCACAGAATATCGGTTTAAAAACTTAAGTGCACTCAACGTCGATGTGCCATATCAGACGATGGTAAGAAAACATATTCGAACCCAAACTTTTTTAGAATCTCATGGTTTTTTATAAAATAGCAGTGCTTTCAATCTTTGAAAGCATTTTCTTTGCAATAAAACGCTTTCAATCATTGTTTATCGTTGGTTTTTGTGGTTGTTTATACTATAATGATATTGTGAATTATGACTAAACAAAGGAGAATTAAAAATGCCTAAAAAAACTGTACATGATTTGAATGTTATTGGCAAAACAGTACTGGTTAGAGTCGACTTTAATGTCCCAATTAAAGCGGGTGTTATCACCGATGATAATCGCATTCGTCAAGCCATTCCAACGATTAAACTTTTACTTGAAAAACAAGCGAAGGTCGTTTTGTTTTCGCATTTGGGGCGTGTCAAAAAACCTGAAGATAAAGCAGGGAAATCATTGGATGTCGTCGCAGATGCACTATCAAAACTGATGGGAATACCTGTGAAATTTGTGCCTGAGACAAGAGGACAATTATTAGAAACAGCCATTACCTCGATGCAAGTCGGTGATGTCTTGATGTTTGAAAATACTCGTTTTGAAGATATTGAAGGTAAAAAAGAATCAGGAAATGATCCGGAACTTGGTAAATATTGGGCTTCACTCGGCGATTGTTTCGTTAATGATGCATTTGGTACAGCACACCGTGCACATGCATCGAATGTCGGTATTGCAAACCATATTAAAGAAACTGCTGCAGGATTATTATTACAAAAAGAAATTGATTTTATAGGCACTGCAGTGAACAATCCAAAAAGTCCATTCATTGCGATACTTGGTGGTGCAAAAGTTAGCGATAAAATCGGTGTCATTAAGAACCTACTTAAAAAAGCCGACCATATTTTAATCGGTGGCGGCATGAGTTACACATTTATGAAAGCTCAAGGCTTAGAAATCGGCACCAGTATCGTCGAACTTGATAAAATCGATTTGGCGTTAGACTTGTTGGAAGAAGCCAATGGAAAAATCGTTTTACCAAGCGATTTCAAAGTGACCAAAGAGTTTAGTAATGATGCGCCTTACCGCATTGCTTTAAAAGATGATATTCACGCAGACGAGATGGGATTAGACATTGGTCCTAAGACACTTGCGGATTATCAAACGATTTTGGAAGATGCAAAAACAGTGGTTTGGAATGGCCCAGTTGGGGTCTTTGAGTTCAGTCAATTTGCTGAAGGCACGGAGGGCGTGTGTGAAACACTCGCTAAGCTTAAAAACGCGACGACGATAATCGGTGGCGGCGACAGTGCAGCCGCGGCAATTCAAATGGGTTACGAACACGCGTTCAGCCATATTTCAACCGGTGGTGGTGCAAGTCTTGAGTACTTAGAAGGCAAATTACTGCCAGGTGTTGAATGCATAGATGAGCAATAATGGATAAGCAAATCCTTGGTCAAAAACTAAAAGCACTTCGCTTAGAAAACGGTTTAACTCAAGAAGAACTTGCCAATCGTTGCGAGCTAACAAAAGGGTTCATTTCTCAACTTGAAAGACACCTGACAAGCCCTTCAATTGCAACGTTGACCAATATTTTAGAAGTACTTGGGACAACACTCAGTGATTTCTTTAATGAGGATGCTGATGATGTGTTCATCTTTACACCCGATGATTATTATGAGAAAATCGATACCAATCTTAATCACACCATTCATTGGATAGTACCAAATGCACAAAAATATGCAATGGAACCGATTATCATTGAATTAGAACCGGGTGGTCAGTCTTTTGAAGATGAACCGCATTCAGGTGAAGAATTCGGATATGTTTTAGAAGGTGAAGTCACCTTAAAAGTTGGCAAAAAGAAATACATTATACATGCAGGCAATACATTTTACTACATGACAAACAAAACCCATGTTTTAGAAAATCATTCGAAAAAAAAGGCATCTGTGCTATGGGTTAGTACACCGCCTATGTTCTAGAAAGGAGAACGAATCATAATGAGAAAAGAAATGACAATTAAAGATACTGCTGGATTACACGCATCACTTGCGGCCAAATTAGTACAACTTGCATCAACATACGACGTAGAGGTAAGACTTGAGTATGCAGATAAAATGGTCGATGCTAAAAGTATTTTAGGTCTGATGAGTTTAGCGGTACCAAGTGGACAAAACGTTGCGGTTATTGCTGAAGGCAGCGATGCACAAAAAGCCATTGACGAAATTGAAAAGTTGTTTGGATAATGGCGATGAGAAAACCAATGATCGCCGGAAACTGGAAGATGTATAAAACCCGCGATGAGGCATTACAGTTTTTATATAATGTGAATGTCCAAGTGCCTAATAATGAATATGTTGACACCGTCATTTGCGCACAAGCACCTTTGTTGCGTGATTTGGTAAAACGCCAAGGTGATTACTTACGCATTGGTGCACAAAATATGCATGAAAGCACTGAAGGTGCTTTTACAGGTGAAGTGTCTGCCGCACTTTTACAAAACATTGGCATCTCATATGTTTTGATTGGACACAGTGAACGTCGTCAATATTTTAATGAAACCGATGATTCAGTAAACCAAAAACTGCATCAAGCATTCCGATATGGATTGACAGCGATTGCGTGTGTGGGAGAATCACTTGAAACGCGTGAAGCGAATGAAACCGATACATTTGTTGAAAATCAAGTAAAAAAAGCATTGAATGCTTTGGGTAGTGAGCAAGTTAAAGCACTGGTAATTGCTTACGAACCAATTTGGGCCATTGGCACAGGTGTGACTGCAACCTCACAACAAGCCCAAGACACCATCGCGATGATTCGTCGTGTGATTGCATCGTTGTATGATACAGACACTGCACAGGCCACCCGAATTTTATATGGTGGTAGTGTTAAACCCGACAATATTGATGAGCTCCTTAGTATGGAAGACATCGATGGGGCACTTGTTGGTGGTGCAAGTTTAAGCGCTAAAAACTTTTTAAAACTTGTTGAAGCAGCCAATAAGTAATACCATATAATATGTATAAAAAAACGGTAAATCATGACGATTTACCGTTTATTTATTATCGGTTGTAAAACTCAACGATTAAGTTTTCTTTAATATCCGGCAATATTTCATTTCTTTCAGGATATCGGGTAAACTTAAAACTTCTTTTGTCATCATCGAACTCAACAAAACCTAAGCGTTCAACCACAGCTTCTAAAGCGGCCTCGATTACTTCAAGTTTTTTTGAACGTTCGCGAAGACTAATGACTTGACTTGGTGTCACTCGGTACGACGGGATATCAACTTTTTTGCCATCGACTAGAAAGTGTCCATGATTTACAAGTTGACGTGCTTGACGACGCGTTTTAGCGTAACCTGCGCGGTAGACTAAATTATCGAGTCTTGCTTCGAGTAAGAACAAAAAGTTTTCACCTTGTGGACCACTTAATTTTTTAGCTTCAATGAAAGTTTTCTTAAACTGACGCTCATTGAGTCCATAAGTGAAACGCACTTTTTGTTTTTCTTGTAACTGAACCCCATACTCACTAATTTTTGAACGGCGTTGCCCGTGTTGACCTGGCGAATAAGGACGTTTTCCAAGTTCTTTACCGGTTTCTAATGTTGAATATTTCAAACGACGTGAAATTTTCCAACTTGGACCTGTATAACGTGCCATACGTATTCCTCCTTTAGTTTAAATTTGCGAAAAGAGAGTCAATATTATTTTTAAGGACAGAATAATTTTACACATTTCATCACGTCAGCAGAGACTACTTTGAGACCTTATAACAAGGATTATTCAGCGATCTTAAAACGAATATTTAGCTGCCTTTATTACGCATGCGTTAGCATTATATAATAATTATGATAAATTGTCAATAAGAACTCTTAGTACCTTTTGTAACCCTTGCAAATCTTCCGTATCAAAACGATTCAGTTTAGGACTGTCAATGTCAAGTACTGCAAAAAGCTTACCATGAACGATGATGGGAAGCACAATTTCACTTTGTGTTTCTTGATCACAACTAATGTGTCCTTCAAACATAGAAACATCACTTACAATTAAAGACTTTTCTTGTAATGCGGATGTACCCACCACGCCGCGACCGAGTTGGATTTCTGTGCACGCAGGCTTGCCTTGAAAAGGACCCAAATACAAACGATCATGATGCCAAACATAAAAACCGACCCAATTAATGGTATCTAAAAAATAATCAATTAATGCACTGGTATTTGCTAATGTCACATACCACGGATCTTTGCGATTGATGTAATATGGCAGTGCTTCAACCATACGATTGTAGTTTTCAACCTTGTTTTGACTTTTTTGAATTGGAATAAACATAGTATCACCCTGAACTAACAATACAAAATAAAGGGTAAAATTGCAAGAATTGTGATACAATATTGATGTTTGGAGATGATTAACTATGACCGATAAAATAGTATTAAAGTTAGGCGATGTTATGCTTAAAGGCCGCAACAAAAAACGCATCATGGATGCGTTTGTTCACCATATATCTGAGGTATTAGACACTGAGGCGATGACACTAGAAAGACACCATGATCGTTGTTATATTCACTTAAACTCAGTGGCGCCACAATCACTCATTAATAAACTGCATACCATCAGTGGGCTACACAGCTATGCATTTGTTAAAACAACGACCCGTGATTTGGCTTCAATCATGACGACTATTGTGTCATTAATTGATGAAATAAATAAACCTGGGAAAACCTTTAAAGTTAGTACAAAACGCAATGATAAGTCATTTCCAATCAACTCCATGACCCTTTCGAGTACAATCGGCGAGAAGTTATTGGCCATGTATCCTAGTTGGCAAGTCAATGTCAAAAATCCTGATGTTACAATCCATATAGAAATAAGAAAATCAGGTATTGATATTTACTTAAATAAAATCCCCTTGATGGGCGGATTTCCTGTGGGTATGTTGGGTACGGGATTGTTATTGATGTCGGGTGGACTGGATTCCCCTGTGGCAGGGTATTTATCGATGAAACAAGGCATAGCTTTAGAAATTATGCATTTTGAATCGACACCAATGACCAGCATTGAAGCAGCACAAAAGGTGATTGAACTGACTAAAAAAATTGCTTTATATGCGCCCAAACAAAAAATATTATTGCATATGGTGCCTTTTGAAAAGCTGCATCAAGCGCTAATAAACAATATTCCTGAGGAATATGTCATTACAATCATGCGTCGCATGATGCTTAGAATTGCATCGCGTTACGCGATGCAACAACACATACCAGTACTCATCACCGGTGAAAGTGTTGGTCAAGTTGCGTCTCAAACGTTAGAAAGTATACATGTCATCAATGCGGTCACATCAATGCCAATTATCCGACCCTTAGCGACCATGGATAAAAATGATATTATCGAAATCGCTAAAGTGATTGATACTTACGATACATCGATTCAACCATTCGATGATTGTTGCAGTGTTTATGTCCCGAAAAGTCCAACCATTAAACCGCGCAATATGTATGCTAACCGTTATGAACGTCTGTTTGACTTCCAACAGTTGATTGATTATGCAATGAAAGAAACCCATACTATTTCTGTCAGTTCCGATTTAACAATAACGCTCAATACACTTGGGCTAACGGTGCAAACAGCGTTAAAAGGAGAGGATTAAATGATTACTTCTGTGACCAACTCAGTAGTAAAAAATCTGACTAAATTGCAACTGAAAAAATACCGTATGTTGACTCAACAAATGATTGTTGAAAGTAAACACCTTGTCGATGCAGCGCATGCGTATGGTTCGGTGCTTGCAGTTTATGCCACGGTGCCGTTTGAAGCGTATCCCAATGCCATTATTCTAAGTGAGCACGTAATGAAAAAAATCACGAACACTAAAACACCACCCACCATTATTGCACTGTGTGAAATACCTCAAAATACCGACATTCATGCACGTGTTTTGTGTTTGGAAAACATTCAAGACCCTGGTAATGTTGGGACGATATTGAGAAGTGCTTTGGCTTTTGGGTTCAAAACAGTTATCCTTGATCAGTGTGCTGATCCGTATAGTCCGAAAGTGTTGCGTAGTACACAAGGGACTATTTTCAAACTGTCTTTAATGTTTATGTCGATTGAGCAATTTTCTCAAAATCATCCGAATTACCAAATGATAGCGACATCAAAAGAACCTGTTTTAAACCAGGTCATACCCAGTCCGCCTTTAGCATTAATGCTTGGCAACGAAGGTTCAGGGTTATCACCAAAAAGTTTGGCGTTGTCTGACCACCAATTATGGATTCAAACCGCAGAGGTTGATTCGCTAAATGTGGCAATCGCTGGTGCCATACTCATGCACCAACTCAGTCCATTTTCACGCATTGATGGTTTCGAAGGTTAAGTCTTGCCAAAAGGCTTTCACTGTGGTAAAATAATCTTGCATATGTGTTAGAGGAGTGGGCCAATCCCCACTCTTTTTAATGCCAACCGGAGGTAAAACTATGGAAAAACTTGCAGAACAATTAACAGAAGCGATTGAACGTATTGGCTACTTTGTTTATGATATCAAACAACGTACTCAAGATGATCAACGCGTTCTCAGTATTGAAATTGAAAATGATACGAACATCACGATTGATGATTGTGTACTTGTCAGCAATCATTTATCACCCATCCTTGATGCGCTCGATCCTTTTAGTGAACCATACAGTTTAGAAGTGGCTTCATCTGGCGCAGAGCGCGAGTTAAAAACCAAACCGCAAATGCACCGAGCGATTGGCAAAAAGGTTCACATCGAAACCCTTGAAGGCGTCTATGATGGCACTTTGACCGATGTTACCGAAACACAACTGACAATAAAAAACACCCAACAAAAACTTAATCAATTATTATTAGTCGATATTACAAGTATTCGTCTAGCAATTGATTTTAGGAGGAAATAGAAATGATTAGTAAACAATTTTTTGAAGCACTCGATGCTGTTGCACAAGAACGCGGTTTAGAAAAAGAAAAAATACTAGAACTTTTCGAACGTGGACTGCTGAATGCTTACAAAAAAGCATATCACCATAACGAGAATGCTCGTGTTGAGTTTAACGAAGAAAAAAATGAGATTCAAATATATGCTGATTATCTTGTTGTTGAAAAAGAACCAGAATTGGCAGACCAAATTGGTTTGAAAGAAGCCCGTATAGAACGCAAAACGATTAAAGTCGGAGAAACACTCACACGAAAAATCACACCGAAGGATTTTGGGCGTATTGCTGCTGTAAGTGCAAAACAGATTTTAACGCAAGGGCTTAAAAACCTTGAACGAGAAAAAGTATATGAAATTTTTAAAGCCCAAGAAAATGAAACAATTAATGCTGAAATCGTTGCACTAAACAAAGATTTCGTGACTTTAGACTTGGGTCATGATTTAGAAACCAGCTTACCAAGAAAAGAGTTACTCAGAACCGATGAAACCAGAATAGGGTCACGTTTGAAGGTCTACATAACAAAGGTTGAGATGACCACCAAAGGCGCCAAAGTATTTGTTTCTCGTAATGATAAAAACTTGGTAAAACGTTTAATTGAACAGGTGACACCAGAAATTGCTGATGGCACCGTTGAAATAATGGGATTGGCCAGAGACGCGGGTGAACGCAGTAAAGTTGCTGTTTTTTCTCACGATGTTAATGTTGATCCTGTGGGATCAGTAGTCGGTTATAAAGGGTCTAGAATCAACGAGGTTTTGGCAGCATTACAAGGGGAACGTGTCGATATATACGAATGGTCTAAAGATCCGATTATGTTGATTAAAAATGCACTAGAACCTGCTAAAATTGTTGCGATTAATCCAAATAAAAAAGAAAAAACAGCGATTGTCATTGTTAATGATAAAGACTTTACAAGTGCCATTGGATCAAAAGGTCAAAATGTTCGATTAGCCGCACAATCAAGTGGTTGGAAAATTGATATCAAATCGATTACAGATGCGAAAGAAATGGGCATTAATTATCGACGAATTGATGTGGAGAGCAATGCGTAAAACACCATTAAGAAAGTGTATTATAACGCAAGAAAGACATCCAAAACAATCCTTGATACGTGTCGTTAAAAACCAAGCAGGTGACATATTCATTGACCCAACTGGCAAAGCCAATGGTCGCGGCGCATACTTAAAGAAAGATATCACTGTTATCCGCATGGCTCAAAAGAAAAAGAGTTTAGAACATGTTTTTTCTGACCCCGAACTGGATGCCAGTATTTATGAACAACTGATTACCTGGATAAAAGATCATGAATAAGCAGTTAAACGCGTTGGGTATGGCTAAAAAAAGTGGTAATATACTGACCGGAGAAAAACGCGTATTAGAAAGTATGAAAACATTAAAAACCAAACCCATAATCTTTTTAGCCAGTGATGCCGGCAACAACATTAAAACTAAAATCCAAAAGAAATGCCATTATTACCAAATACTAGTGGTTGATAGTTTTGATACTGAGCAACTTTCAAAAGCTATTGGCAGTACCAATAAAAAAGTAGTCGCACTCCTTGAACCTTCATTTTATAAGTCGGATTAAGGAAAACTATGAGATAGAAAGAGGTGAGTTTTTATGTCTAACAACAGACCTAAAAACATCAAAAAAAGAAAAAAACCACAAGAAACAAGAAAGCAAAATATACCCAAAAATACCCAACAGGAAAACCTGACAGATACGGTGTATTATGAACCGAACATGACGGTAAGTCAGCTTTCTGAGGCGTTAAATAAAAGTGTTTCAGTGGTGATTAAAAAAGCCATGATGCTTGGCATTATGGCAACCCAAAATCAATCACTTGATCGTGACACAGTAGAGCTGATTGCCCTTGAATTTGGCAAAAATATTGATGATAAAACCATCACGGATAAAACGCGATTCGATGAAATTACTTTAGAAGATGATGAGGACAACTTAGTCACACGTCCACCAGTTGTCACAATCATGGGGCATGTTGATCATGGTAAGACAACGCTACTAGACACCATTCGTCACGCCCGCGTGACTGAAGGTGAGGCCGGAGGGATTACCCAACACATCGGTGCTTACGCTTATAAAACAAATGGACAAGCCATTACTTTTATCGATACGCCTGGTCACGCAGCGTTTACTGAAATGCGTGCGCGAGGTGCACGCATTACTGACATCACAATATTGGTTGTTGCCGCTGATGATGGTGTGATGCCTCAAACCAAAGAAGCGATTGATCATGCGCAAGCTGCGGGTGTTCCAATCATTGTGGCTGTGAACAAAATGGATAAACCAGGTGTCAATGTCGATCGTGTGAAACAAGAGTTAACTGAGTTTAATTTAGTCAGTGAAGATTGGGGAGGTAGCACAATCTTTGTTGAAATTTCAGCACTTAAAGGCGACAATGTTGATCAATTGATTGAAATGATTTTACTGACCGCTGAAATGGAAGAAATTAAAGCAAACCCAAATCGCTTGGCCACAGGTACTGTCATCGAGTCGAAATTGGATAAAGGGCGTGGACCACTGTGTACGTTGTTGGTGCAAAACGGTACCCTTAAAGTCGGAGACAATATTGTTGTCGGTGATACCTATGGACGTGTTAGAGCCATGCGTGATGATTTAAACAACGTCCTTGAAGAAGCATTACCAAGTCAAGCAGTTGAAATCACTGGCTTAAACGATGTTCCTCAAGCGGGCGATGCGTTTATGGTTTTTACTGATGAAAAAGAAGCCCGTCAAATATCTGAACAACGCACACACCGTACATGGAAAGAAGAACGCGGAGTATCTAAAGTCGTGTCTTTAGAAGACATGTTCGCAAACATCGAAGAAGGTGGCGTAAAAGAACTGCGTTTAGTCATTAAAGGGGATACCCATGGTTCGATTGAAGCACTAAAATCATCACTAGAAATCATTGCGGTTAATGGGGCTAAAATTGATGTTGTGCGTGCCAGTGTTGGTCCAATTACGGAAACTGATATTACACTTGCACAAGCCAGTCAAGCGATTGTTTTAGGATTTAATGTACGTCCGAACGCCGCAGTACGCGAGACTGCCTCAGAAAAAGGTATTGAAATACGATTATACAACATTATCTACAAAGCATTAGAGGACATTGAAATGGCGATGAAAGGACTACTAGATCCTGAGTTTAAAGAAGTTGTCATCGGCCAAGCAGAAGTACGCGATGTATTTAAAATCTCTCGTGTAGGTACCATTGCCGGATGTTATGTGACTGACGGCTATATAAGACGTGATGCACTTGTGCGTGTTATTCGTAACGGCGTGGTTGCCTATGAAGGTCAAATCGCAAACTTAAAACGCTTTAAGGATGATGCCAAAGAAGTACGACAAGGGTATGAATGTGGTATTATGATTGAACGTTTTAACGACATTAAAGAAGGCGATATTATTGAAGCGTCTAAAATGGAAGAGGTGTCACGCGTATGAGTAAGCATGCACGCTTAGAATCGAACATAAATCGTGCCCTAACTGGAATTCTTCGAGAATCGGTTAAAAATCCGGACATCGGATTTATTACACTCACTGAAATCAAACTTACTAATGACTTATCTTATCTAACGATTTATTATACAGTGCTTGATGAAAGTGATGAGTCACGTCAAAAGACTGCAAAAGCACTCGAACGCTCAAAAGCATTTATTCGAACAACACTAGCCCAACAGATTAATATGCGTAAAAGTCCACAATTAGTTTTTAAATACGATGTATCCTTAGACACAGGAAACCGAATTGAAAAAGGACTTAAAGAAGTCTTATAACTTAAAAAAGACACAGCTGTGTCTTTTTTAATACACCCTGCGTCAAATGATTGTTAGAACTATGACATCATGCTATAATAAACCAAGGATTTAGTGTACGCTGAACCCAAGGAGTGACATTAGTGAAAGCAAAACTACAACAAGTACCTCAAAAACCTGGCTCTTATCAAATGAAAGATGCCCAAAACAATATTATTTACGTTGGGAAAGCGAAAAATCTAAAAGCGCGATTAACCAGTTATTTTACTGGTTCTCATGACTATAAAACCACGAAAATGCTGACACAAATCGTTGATTTTGAATACCTCGTCACCGCCTCGGAACTTGAAGCTTATATCGTTGAAATTGATTGGATAAAAAAATATCAACCAAGGTATAACATATTGCTAACGGATGACAAGTCCTATCCCTATATTGAAATCACTCAAGAAAAACACCCAAAACTGATTGTCACAAGAAAGCCAAAGAAAAAAAATACTAACCGTTTTGGACCTTATCCAAATGTTAAAGCCGCAAGAGAAACACTGCGTATTTTAAATCAACTTTACCCTCTGAGAAAATGTGGTCAATTGCCAAAAAATCCATGCTTGTATTACCATATAGGTCAATGTCTTGCACCCTGCATTCACCCGATTGACTCGACAACATATGAAAGCATTAAAAGCGACATAGTTCGATTCTTAAAAGGGCATACGCAAGTCGTTATTCAACAACTGAAGGAAAAAATGCAAACGGCCTCAGAACAACTCGCCTTTGAGCGCGCTTTAGAATATAAAACAGCGATTGAATCCATTGAAACCACCACTGAAAAACAAGCGGTGAATTTGGCTGATTTCAAGCCAAGAGATGTTATTGGTATTGCTTTTGATGAAACCTGGATTGCCATCGAAATATTGTTTTTAAGAAGCGGTAAGATAATTGCACGAGACCAAACCGTAATGCCTTATTATCAAAATCCGCTTGACACAGCCTTAGACTTTTTAGGGCAATGGTATCAAGAACATCCCCTACCAAAAGAAATATTGGTGAATGATGCACAACTTATTCCTTGGCTAGAAGGCATGTTTGAAGTAACCATAAGACACCCTCAAAGAGGCAAGAAAAAAGCTTTGAATGATATTGCTTTAATCAACGCACAAGAAGCACTAAAAATGGCAAAAGATAAACATCAAAAACGCACCGAAAAAACATTTGGTGCACTTGACGCGCTGGCAGAACTACTCAGTATACCAACGCCTTATCACATCGAAGCTTTTGACAACTCCCATTTGTTTGGAAGCCACCCAGTCTCTGCACTTGTCGTATTTAAAAACGGGACAAAAGAGACAAAAAGTTATCGCAAGTATAAACTTGATGCATCGGTTAAACAAGCCGGCGACACCCAGCAAATGCAAGAAGTTATCTATCGCCGATATCGTCGTGTTCTGTTAGAACAATTGCCGTTGCCAGATTTATTACTGGTTGATGGCGGCATTCATCAAATGCATGCAGCGCAGTCAGTATTAAAACAACTCGACTTATCGATTCCCATCGCCGGAATTACTAAATCCGCCAAACACACCATTGATCATCTGATTGATGCTGAAAACAACACAATCGAACTGATTCCTGCAAGCCCCGTTTATGTTTTACTTGCAGCGATTCAAGATGAAGCGCACCGATTCGCCATAACTTTTCACAAAGATTTAAGACAAAAAGGTGTTTATGATAGTGTGCTTGATCACATTCCGGGCATTGGAAAAGTGTATAAAAGCCGTCTTTTGAACCACTTTAAATCGATTCAACGGATAAAAACTGCCACCGATGAGTCACTATTATCATTAGGACTCTCAAAATCTGCCATTGCAAATTTACGACAATCACTCCAAAATAACACAGACGAATAGGTGATCTACATGGAAAAAATATATGGCACCATCATCGAAATAAATGCATCAGATAGAACTTTTGTTATTCAAACCAAACAAAAAAAAATGCGATTATATATGCAACGCGCCATGCACAATAAGTTGGGCAAGTACCTTGCACCCAACCACAGAATATATTGTGTGATTGAATCGCCTACGCACTTTAAATGTGAAAAACGCTATGTCATACATCACATTCAAATGATTAAACAAGTAGCCTCACAAAGACCGGTTATTTTGTTCAATCAAAAAAATATCGAGATTGAAACGAAACAATTAATTAATCATTTGCAGTATACGATGTTTCTTGATCTTGAGATGAGTATGCATCCGTATCGTGTTGACAAGTCATTTGTGCAAGAAATAATTCAAGTCGGATACATATTAAGCGATGCGAACAATCAAGTCGTAGAACGCTATCAAACATACATTCAGCCAACGGTACATAAGACACTCACGAAACGCACACTTAAATTTTTAGATTTGACACAAGAAAACGTCGATAATGGCATTACATTCCAGGAATTCTATAACCACTTTAACAACGTCATTCAACGCTTTAAACCTGCAATCATTGTGTGGGGTAAAAACGATCAAATTGGGTTAAAAG
>SKFU01000078.1 GCA_007117835.1 Candidatus Izemoplasma sp.
ATTGGCTTACCACAGCCAATATACTCATAAAACAACGTTACGACACCGCCACATACCATGGGTAATGTGGTGGCATTAGGAATGACTTTATCTTCGTTTAAAACATAGCGTTCATGGCAATGACTTTGACTGTTAAGCAGTGTCTTTACTTTCTCTCGAGCGTAGTATTCTAAGGCACCACCACCGACGGTGCCAAAAGCATCACCCGTTTCACTCACAAGCATTTTTTTTCCGACCTCAACAGGGCCTTCACCTTGTTTAAAGACAACTGTAACAAGCATTGCATTAATGCCTTTGGTTTGATATTCGTGGATTCGTTCATACAATGATTTCATCGTTTTCTCCCATCTTGTGGTTACAATAAACCATGGTTAAAGCGCACTGGCATGGTTTTATAAGAACAGTGTTAAAACAACCGCAAGCAGCAAAGTGATAAATGCGGTGATTGGATTGATTTGAATGCGTCGGTTAAATACTGCACTAAAATAATGACTCAAATGAACCATTGTAAAAGCAAGTCCAGCACTTAAAGAACCATAGATTAAGATAAATGTGGCCATGTGTTGAACTGAGCTGATGTCTTGGTGAACAAATCCGGTTGCAAGCATTTGTGCACCCATATATAAAAGATACAGTGAACGCCAAGCATAACTCACACCGAAGATGGCAATTAACTGTTGTGGTGCAGAGCGTTTAACGATAATCATCACCACTGCCGTAATCAGTAAGGTTTCTAAAATGATGGCCACCATTGGATTGATGGTACGCCAATGGTAAATAGGCATAAACAAATTAACAGATTTAATCGCGGCCGCAACCAAGCCAATCATCAACAACGCTTTTTGTGATGATGTTCTTTGATAGGCTTTAGTGAGAATGGCTGTGGCGATAGGAAACATAATCAACCCTGAGAAAAAAGCTGGTAAGAATTGCAGTGCGTAGCCTAAGGTGGCCTCTAATATCCCCCATACTGCGCCAAAAAAGATAACTGTAATAATCAAAGATAATTTATTGTTTTTCATCGTGATGATCTCCTTTTTTATTTTTTTCAAATAATGTCATGATAATTTTTTCTTTTGTAATTGGTAATGTGTTTATCCGTATATTCAGCGCATTTGAAATCGCATTTGCGAGTGCAGCAGGTGGTGTATCAATACCGATTTCGCCGACTGATTTCGCGCCAAATGGTCCAGATTTTTCATAACTATCAATAAATTCTGTGGTCATTTTTTGAACATCCAAACAGGTTGGTATTTTATATGATAAAAAATCATTAGAAATCATTTTGCCTTTGCTTGAATATTTTACTTCTTCAAACATTGCCATGCCAAGACCTTGAACAATGGCGCCTTCTACTTGTCCTCTTGCCATGAGTGGATTAATCGTTACACCACAGTCTACGACGCTAACATAGTGAACGATATCGACCTCACCTGTTTCTTTGTCAACATCAATTTCAACAAATCCTGCCATAAACGGTGGTGGTGATTTAATTCCGTAATAGCTGCTTGTCGTGGTGAGTTGTTCTTGGTCTTCGCTGTATGTAATGCGATTGGATAAATCAACTAAAGAAATATGCGATTTGTCGGTGCTTGTGAATGTTTCACCATCAAAATCAATGGTATCAACATGGACTTTTAATGCTTTTGCGGCCGCAGCATACATGCGCTCAATCATCGCTAATGCGCATTTGTACACCGCATTCCCAGTAACATAGGTTGTGCTTGATGCATAAGCACCCACATCAAACGGGGTGAGATCTGTATCGGATGAATACACAATAACTTTATCAATCGTTGTCATCAGTGTTTCTGCAGCGATTTGGGCAAGAATTGTATCACTGCCTTGACCAATATCGGTTGCCCCAATGGTTAGATTATAAAAGCCTGCATCATTCAGTTTAATTGTTGCAGCACCCATATCAATGTAAGGGATACCGCTACCTTGCATGGCGATTGCCATACCAACACTTTTAATTTTATCGTTGCCGATTTCTTTGTAAGGATAAATGGCGTCCCAGTTGATTAATGTTTTTCCACGTGAGATACACTCAGGCAGCTTACATGTTTCCATGTTCATTGCAGTACCTTCTGTGCCTTCACCCATGATTTCAAATATTGGTGATGACTCACCTTCTAAGATCATGTTTTGTTCACGCAGCTGGATTGGATCAAGATTGAGTTTTTTTGCAAGCATATCAATCATTGATTCTAAAGCAAAATTACCTTGAATTGCACCATACCCTCGGTAAGCACCTGCAGAGACTTTGTTGGTGTAAACCACCTGGCCATGAAAGCGCACTGCGTCGACTTTATTGTACAGCGGTAATACTTTAGACCCCGCAACCATAAACACAGTTAATGCATGTTCACCATAAGCGCCAGTATCTGATAATATATGACAATCAATGGCGTTAATGCGACCATTTTTTTGTGCGCCAATCGCCATATCGATGCGCATTGGGTGTCTTGTATAACTTGACTCAAAAACTTCTTGTCTAGTGAACACCATTTTTGCGGGCATCCCCGTTCTTAGTGTCACTAATGAAACCAACATTTCTCCATGCAATCCTTGTTTACCCCCAAAACCACCACCGACACGTGGTTTGATGACACGTATTTTTTGAATTGGTACATCGAGTGCTTGAGAGATAATGCGGCGTACATGGAATGGTGTTTGGGTTGCCGCATAAAGCACTAAACGGCCATGAATATCAATGCGCGCATTGACAGTGTGTGGTTCCATCATCGCATGGGCTTGGGCTTGGGTATAAAAACTGTGTTTAATTACAACATCAGAATCATGCAAAACTTTTTCCGTGTCACCGACTTCCATATGATAACTAGCGGCTTGGTTTTTTTGTGGTTCAAAACCAATTGGAAACATTTCATGGATATCTGTTTCAGGGTGAATCACTGTGTGATGTTCATAAGCTGTTTCAAAATCGAGTACTGGGTCTAAAACCGCATAAGTTACGTCGATTAACGCACATGCTTTAAGCGCAGTCTCTTCATCAATCGCAGCCACACACGCGACTTCATCACCAACATATCGAACATATTCATCAAGCACGAACTTATCGTGTGGTGAAGGTTCTGGATAACCTTGTCCAGCACGAGTAAATGCTTTTCTTGGTACATTTTTATGGGTAAGGACAAGCTTAACGCCGTCTAAGGCTTCCGCTTGTGTAACATCGATGTCGGTAATTTTTGCAAACGCATGGGGACTTCTAAGCACTTTGACAATCAATGAGCCCGGTTCTGAATAATCATCGGTAAAGGCTCTTTTACCTTGCATAATGCCTTTGCCGTCTATTGACGGTATTTTTTGGTTGACGACTTTCATAAGCGCTCCTCCAAATATCGTTTAATCGCCTTGAACTGTGCTTGATAGCCAGAACATCGACAAAGATTACCCACCATATAGTGTTTGATTTCATCATCAGTTGGGTTTTTATGTGATTGTTTTAATGCGATAATCATCAATGCCATGCCGGGATTACAAAACCCACATTGATCGGCACCTTCTTTACCAAAAGCAACGGCAATCTTTTCAACTTCTTCAGCGTGGCCTTCTACAGTCAAAATCGTCGACTCATCAGCACGCACACTCAGTAAAGAACACGCTAGTACCGGCTGATTATTAAGCAGTATTGTACACGATCCACAGGTTGAACCGTCACACCCTTTTTTAACACTTATTATTTGATTGTTTCTTAATGTATCCAGTAAAAATTCGTCTGGCTTGACTGTAAATGTAATCCATTTGCCATTGATGCGTAACCTAATGTTCACAGTTCATCACCTCAATTAATCCACGTTTTAGATATGTTTTTAATACCTGTTTTCGGTATGCTTTTTGTGCACGTTGATTATGACTCAATTGAATTGTTTGTAGTCCGATTTCAACGGCTTCATTAATGACTGTCTCATCGATTTTATCTGCATGGTTTAAATAATCCATCATCGCCTGCGCTAGGGTGCCAATACCTGGTCTTGCGCCAACACCAATCAACACCGATTCATGCTTAAATATAGCGAGATTAAGTATTGAAAAATCTAAGACTGTATTGGATACTTTTTTGAAAAATGCACGCCCTTTAATCGTTGGGATTCGTACAGAAATCAAAATATCTTTAGGTGGCTTTTTTTGATCTAAGAATGCCGTCAAACGCATTTGACCTTGGTGATAAAAAACCAGTTCAGCTTGTAAAACAAGCAGCGGCGTGATTAAATCAGAAAAAGCAAAACGCCCAATCACAGACCCACCCACAGTGGCCATGTTTCTGAAGGCTACACCCATGATACTCGCAAGGCTTTCTTTCAGTAGATTGTCAGTCATTTGATGCAATGAGTCTGCGTCATAAAGTTGACTTAGTGTGACCATAGAACCAATCTCAAAATACGCGGACTCTTGCTTAATAACATTGAGTTTGAGTGCTGATAAATCAATTGCAGTTTGTATTGGTTTTGATGTTTGTTTAAGCCATAAAGCACCACCGAGTATCGCATTACTTGAATCTAGATTAAGTCTTTGATAGGCATCTTCAACCGTTGCTGCCTTATAGTATTCAGTGATTTGCATCTGTCTCATTCCTCTCTTTTTAAAACTAATATCGTAAAAATTTATTGGTTTATTGAATGGAAATCTTCAGGGGTATCGATGTCTTTTAAAATGGCCGCATCTGAAACAGGAAAATAAGTCACTTTATGGCTGTCTCTAAAGGCTTTTAAATGGGGTAAATCACTTTTGATCAGTGCTGCTTTTAATGCCGAATCAAGGTAAATTGGATGGCCCTTAACCCCTTGATAAGTGGGTACCCGAATAAGCCCTTTTTGGTTAAGAATTAATTCATATGTTTGTGGGTTAATCAAAGGCATATCGCCTGGGATAATAAGAATATTCCCAGATGTTTTAATTACACCAGCCTTAATTGAGTTAAACATACCTAAAGCATAGTTTGGGTTATAGATTACTGTCACTTTATCGGTTTTATTAAATATTTCTGCGATGCTTTCGTGGTAATGTCCGGTGACCACAAACACGTGTTTTACAAACGGTAAAACATTCTCAACAGTCCGTGTGATTATCGGTTTTTCATTAATCATTAAAAGCATTTTATTGGTCTGCATGCGTGATGCATACCCAGCAGCCAACACGATGGCTTCTGTCATAAGCATCGCTCCTTTTAGAAAAGGCCATTCAAACGTTTATGAATGGCAGCGTTTACATAATTATATCATGTTTTCAATGGTTTTTAAACATGCATTTTTTTATGTACTATAAAGGTTTATATATCAGATTTTAACTGTACTTCTACATGGGGGATAAAGACTTTGATTTGACTTACAAACTCGGCTTTATCGAGTGGTGATATCAAGGTTTTTAGACGCCCGTTTTTGTAGATGGCGATGCGGTCTAATGACAGTGCCGCAGACGACAAGAAATTACGGGTTTCTTTAATCTTAGTAATGTCTTGATATGCGATTTTTTCACGAATTGGACCAAAACATACATATAATTCGGTTTCTCTAAGCTCATAATAACTAAAAAACCACACCCATGCCATAAACAAAATCGTGATAATAAGTGCGGCAACGATAATCAAATAAACGATGACATCGTCAAACGGTGAAACCAGCAAAACAGCCAAAGAAACAAGCATTGGTAGCCATGCCAATAGGGTTATCCAAAGATCTTTTTTTACTTCAAAACGCATACAAATCAATCCTTTCTTCGATTAAAACGTGCTAAAATTTGTGGAAACCAGTGAATCAAATCGCTTGCAAGCACTGATTCAACCCCTTCTTTAATACCTGCAGTAAGTCCTGCTTGACTGTGAATGTAAAGTGCAAAATTCACCGCTTCGATTGGGTTTAACTTACGTGCAAGTAATGCACCAATCATGCCAGAAAGCACATCACCACTCCCTGGTGTGGCTAAAGCTGGTGTCCCAAACGATGAAAGCAAAACTTCATTTTTATCTGCAAGTATTGATGTGGGACCTTTAAGTAAAACAATGTATCCTTTATCTGTAAGTTTTGAAATGTAATCAAGTGGATTTGCCTTTATTGTTTCTACTGGCAAATCAAATAAGCGTGCCATCTCACCCATATGCGGTGTTAGAATAACTGGCTGTGTGACAGACTGGTTAATGTATTTTTTGAAGTAAAATAACCCATCTGCATCAATAACTAAGGGTCTACTGGTTTCAAGTAAAAACTCTAGAATTTGAGTGTTCTCAGGTTGATTTCTCCCAAGTCCTGGACCAAAAACAATGGCGTTTTTTTTGATGAGATGTTCTGATAAATCATGAATATTGTGATAACGAAAAGCCATAATTTCAGGATGTAACTGGAACCTTTCATGATAATCCTCATGATGGTAAAGCGTTACAGACAATCCCACACCCATCCTCAGTGCTGAAACTGCAGTTAAATATGGGGCGCCCATCATGCCGTGTGCTCCCCCAATCGTGAGCAAGGCACCATAATCGTATTTATGTGAGTGGTGCTTGCGTTCGATTTGAATATGTTTGAAATACCCATCGTGAACTAAAAACTGATGGTGATTATCGAGTGGTTCTAATCCGATATCAACCAATGCTTTTTTACCGTGGTAGTCTTTGGCATCTTGTAAAACGTTCCCGGTTTTATAGTGGCCGATGATGAGGGTTAAATCGGCACGAATTGCTTGGTTCATTTTTAAACCAGATTGACCGTTTATGCCTGAAGGTATATCGATACTAATGACGTATTTTTTTGCTTCATTGATGGTGTCAATGATTTTATCGTATGGTGCTGAAATCATTTTATTAAGACCAATGCCAAACAGGCCATCGATAACATACTGAACATTATCTAAAGACGCTTTAAGTGACTCTAAATCTGTAATCACATGGATGGATTGATCCAATTGTTCAACCATGGTTTGTGATGCTTTCACTAATTTCTTACTGGCTAAAAACAGGCTGATTGTATGCCCCCTTTGATGTAGTTCATTCGCCATAACTAAAGCATCTCCACCATTCATTCCAGGTCCGATTAAACACAGAACGTGGTTTGAGTCAGAGTCGAAACGCAAGGTTTTAAGCAATGTGAGTGTGAGTGCTTTTCCCGCACGCATGAGCAATGCTTCTGCGGTAATTTTTTGTACTTTAATGGTTTGCTCATCAAGACTGTACATTGTTTTGGGTGAAATGACAGGAAATTTTTTCATAAAACCCTCCCTTTCTCTTACCAATACTATACCATTTTTAAGTTTAGTAAACCATATTTATTCGCGTTTCAAATAGACAAAAAAATGATGATTGTCAATCATCATTCAACTGTATTTTAGGATAATGCGCACGATATAACGCATTGATTGTTTGTGCGAGCGTGTCAAGATCTGTGTTTTCATTATCAATAATGAAATCAATGTGAAAAAGCGTTTTAGGATTAAATATTTGTGCATCTTGTTCGAGTCTCATTTCAGTGGAATATACGTCATCACCGCGGGCTTTCATCCTTTTTTCACGAATCGATTTTGGGGTGTTAATGTAACCAATAATCACTTGGCTTGGACAGGCTTTATAGATTGCATTGGCGCCTGATGGTTCTACAATCAAGACGGTGTTTTTTGTAACACCTTGTTTGGGTGTTCCGTAGTAATAGCCGCTGTATTCAGCGGTTTCAAGAAACGCGTTGTCCTGTTTCAAAATCAAAAAGTGTGCTTTGTCAACGAAGTGATAATCAATGCCTGGCTTTTCGTTTGTCCGTTTGGGTCGGGTTGTTGTAGTAACCATTTTAGTAAATCCATAAGATTCTATAAGTCGTTTGGCAATTTCTGTTTTGCCACTGGCACTCGCACCAATTAAGATAAGCATGCTATCACTTCCATTCGTCAAGATTTTAGCAAGTTTTTGATAAAAAGTAAACCAAAACAACGATTTTCGTTGGTTAAAATAGTAAAAATATTGTATACTATTGATAACATATTTTTAGGAGGTAACCCATGAAAAAAAGTTTGTTTACGTTTTTATTATTATTTTCTTTGATTACACTTGCGGCGTGTAATGGTGATGATGTACCAACACCAGACCCAGACCCGCCTGCCGAAGATGTGATGACTGAGGCAGAAGCAATTGAGACAATGCAAACTGCTGCTGGCACTGTGTCATTTCTCAATGCAACCATTGATGAAAACATTACGTTTCCATCTCAAATTGGTGATGTGAGTGTGACTTGGCAAATTGCTGATACCACTGTTTTGTCTGCTGGTGGTGAAATTACACAACCAGATTATGGTGCAGAACCTGCAGTCACCGAAGTTACGGGCCAGTTTAGCTATGAAGGTTTTAGTTACTCTGAAACTTTTACAATATCGGTGTCGCCAATTGATGAGGCCTATGTGGTTTCTGTAATTGAAGACGTGATTGCTTCACTTGATTTCTTAGATGAGGTTCATACACACCGTGTGACGTTCCCAACTGAACACAATGGTGTGACCATGAGTTTTGTTAGTTTAAACGAAAGTTTGTTGACCAATTTGGGTTGGCCAAACCGCGCACTGTATCGTGATGGTGTGCAAATGGCTGGTTTACAAGGGACATTTAATTATCGTGGATACACCCATCAAGCAACATTTGATTTGCAAATTGGCACTTGGCCTGAAGTATTGATTGATACGGTTGAAGATGTTCAATTTAGAGGAATGGCGGATGATTGGGCCCTTGAAGATGGGCGCATTAATGTCTATCACATGACGAATGGTTTAGCGTATATCGATGTTTTAGAGTTGTTACCTTTATTAGAAGGCGGCATTTTAAATGATGAGCTCGACATCGTCATTGAAGGCAATACCCTTAGAATCACTGTCGAATATATCGCCGATGAAGACGATGATATTTTTGATGATGTAACATATGAAATCGTTTTTGATTTTGATAATAATACCGCAACGGTGAACTACTTTAGTTTCTTCAGTTCTTTTTCTGCACCAACCCTCACCGATTATGGTGCAGGCCTTGATTATGTATTTTATGCTGTAGAGCGTGATGAACCAGTTACTTTTGATTTTACCCCTTATCGCATTGAAATCGTTAAAGAAAATGATCTTCACTTAATGCCGATTGCGGTCGCAAATCAATTGCTCACAAGCTCAATGTTCCATGTCTATTATGACGGTGAACGTGTCTATGGTACGGATTATGACCGTATTAATAGTGCCGGTGGTTCTTTAGCGCGTAGCGGCTTAAATAATGAGTTTATTCCTTATGAACTTAAAGACTTTACTTACCATTACATGGCGTTTTCATTTGATTACTTCTTTGGGTTAAAAGAAGATTTGGGTATCGTAACATTTTATGACCGCTTGCAAGATTACCGCGATCGTATGTTAGGCACAACAAATGCCCATTATCGTTCGATATTTACATTCATTTATGATCTTGATGATTTACACAGTTCTCATGCAATGAATGGTTATTATCGACCTGACGCTGAGCGCACATACCCATTGTCGATTTCTGATTTAGGCACACGCAGTACTGCTTTTTATAATACCTTGTGGTATGACATTGATGATTATTGTGATGTCAATCCACCACCAGGATTACGTTTTATGGATAATGATACGATTGCCGTGATGATTATCAATGGGTTTACTGTGGATGAAGATAATCCTGAGAATGATACAATGGCAATTATGCAAGGTTATATGGATCAGATAAATGAAAAGGGCACAGTCACTGACATTGTTTTAAGTCTTGCGTGTAATACTGGAGGGCGACTGGGTGTCGCGCTTCAAATGCTCGGTTTCTTAACGGATGACCCGATTGAATACCATAACTCAAATGCTGGAGATGGGTCTAAGTTTACTTACCATGTAACCTCAGAAAATGAATCAGGCGACTACAACTGGTTTATTAAAACTTCGGGTGTTACATACAGTGCAGCCAACTTAGTCACCTCAATTGCTAAAGATATGGGGATTGCCACGATTATTGGTCAAAACTCTGAAGGTGGCGCTTCAAGTGTTGCGATGAATGTCTTACC
>SKFU01000023.1 GCA_007117835.1 Candidatus Izemoplasma sp.
AAGACCATCACGACAGTGATCACCATGACGAAGACCATCACGACAGTGATCACCATGACCATAATCACGGAGATTATGATCCGCATATTTGGACTGATCCACTGAATGCAATGATTATGATTAATGATATTTTAGACGCATTGATTGAATTATTACCAGAACATGAAGTGCAAATGCGTGATAACGCCAATCAATATATTTCAGCACTACAAGTTTTACACCAGCAATTTCAAGATCTTAGAGCAAATGCTGAACTAAGTGTAATGATGTATGGTGGACATAACGCCATGGGTTACTTCATTCACAGATATCAATTTAGTTATGTTAATCCATACCGAGGTTTCTCGACTGATTCTGAACCCACACCACAGGCACTCGCACACATGATTGATGTGATGAATGAACTCAATATAGAACACCTGTTTTCTGAGAAACTAATCGCACCGAATGTTGCCAATGCAATTGCTGAAAATACCGGTGCTAAAATCTTATATGTGTATACGATGCACAATGCACCAGCCGATGAGTTTAATCGAGGGATTACGTTTATTGAAATGTTAGAACATAATCTTAATCAGTTTAGAATAGGACTAAGATATCGTGGAAATTAATCAGATTGCTGTTAGTAATGTCACAGTTAAGTATTTCAATTACGAAGCAGTAATTCAGGCAAGTTTTGAAGTTAAACCGAAAGATTTTATCGCAATTATCGGTGCCAACGGTTCAGGTAAAACAACATTAATCAAAGCATTATTGGGACTGAAATCAATTAGTGAAGGGACCATCTTTAAAAGCAAAGACTTAAATATAGGGTATTTACCACAACATACAGCATCTGATGATCGGCATTTTCCAGCAACAGTAGAAGAAATCATTGGTATGGGACGATTATCGAAGAAACGTTTTCCTAAACGTATGAATACGGATGACTATCTTGAAATATCTAAGGTACTAGAATATCTTGATATCGTTCAATTACGCAAAAAGCGTATTGGAACGCTTTCAGGAGGACAACAACAGCGGGTGCTTTTGGCACGCGCTTTGGTCTGTGAACCTGATATTTTGATAATGGATGAACCCACAAGTGCACTTGATCAGTCGATGCGAGATCAGTTTTTTAGATTACTGAAAACACTTAATGATGAACTTGGGGTCTCAATTATTTTGGTTACGCATGATATTGCAACCGCTGGTGAATTTGTTAACCGTGTAATATATATGGACCAAAGAATTGTTTTTGATGGTAGTTTCGAACATTTTTGTGAAAAGAAAAACTTATCACCGTTCATTCATACGCACGACATTCAATTGACCAAAGAGGAGCGTGAAACCGATGGAGTGGATTGAGCTATTGTTTTCTGCGTTCCGATACACCTTTATGGTTCGTGCATTGATTGTTGGGATTGCGATTGCTTTAAGTAGTTCATTCATAGGATCGTTTTTAGTTTTAAAGAAATTCTCGATGATTGGGCACGGGTTATCACATGTGGCATTTGCTGCAGTTGCAATTGGCCTTGTGACCAACACAGCACCATTGATTATAGCTATGCCTATTGTTGTATTGGTAGCGATTTTCATTCTTAAATTGAATGAAAACGCACAACTACACGGGGATGCTGCGATTGGACTCACTGCAACATTTGCCATGGCATTAGGCACAACCTTAGCGAGTGTTGGTGGCGGTTTCAAAGTGGATTTGTATAGTTATTTGTTTGGAAGTATATTGACTATCCAACAAATCGATGTATGGCTTTCAATTGTGTTTTCAATCATAATTTCGCTTGTTGTGATGCTTTATTATCATGACTTGTTTGCCATGACTTATGATGAGTCTTTTGCGATTGTCAGTAAGATAAAAACAAAGCGCTTAAATACAATTTTAGCGATTTTGACAGGAATAACAATTGTGATTGGTATTCGTGCCATCGGGACTATTTTAATTTCTAGTTTCATTGTTTTTCCCACAGTGATTGCGATGCAGTTCTCAAAAGGATTTAAAGTCACTATTTTGATTGCTGCAACATCGAGTATTGTGACTGTTATTTTAGGTTTAATGGTTTCTTATGTCTTTGATTTTCCGTCAGGTTCAACCATTGTATTACTCAATGGATTATTGTTCATTGTCGTATATGTGTTTAACCGAATATTAAGGCCTGCGCACTAAAATGTCTCAGTATTTTGAAAAAAGGCTGACGGAAGCCGGATTAAAGAAAACCAAACATCGACTATTAGTACTCAACATCTTAAACGCAACTAAAACGTTTTTATCAATGGATGATATTTTTAATCAAGCCATAAAAGTTGAACCGACAATTTCATTTTCAACGGTATATCGTATTTTAGAAATGTTGAGTTCTCATCACATTGTAAAAGAAGTGAACGTTGATATTTCAAAACAAACACTCTATGAACTCGCCCATGATGATCATACCCATCACTTAATATGCTTACGTTGTCATAAAGTTATTCATGTTGAAGGGTGTCCTATTCATGATTACCAAGATGCTGTCGCCTCAAAACATAATTTTACAATGACGAATCATAATCTTGATTTTTATGGCTATTGTAAACAGTGTGAAACACAACAAAATAAATAATCAGCAAAGCACGAAGGACATAATTCTTTGTGCTTTTTTTTGACTCTGTAAAGTAACTGAGTTATAATAAAGACAATTCTTTTGAGGAGGTTCATATGTTGTTATTACGTGGTGAAATAGAAAGTTTTTTGGTACAAATAACAGGATTTAATGCCACGCTAGTTAGTGTTTTAACCAGTGTCATTTTAATCGTTTTATGGATCCTGGTTGCCTATGTTTTTTCGCGTTTTTTAAAAGCCCGTATTTTAAACTATTTTAAGAAGAAAAAAGGGGAAAAGCGCGGTAATACATTAGGGAATCTTATTAATGGGTCTTTGATGGTACTCTTTTGGTTTATTATTATTCTTGCTGTACTGGATGAAATCGGATTTGAGATTACGCCCATCTTAGCCAGTGCAGGAATTTTCGGTTTAGCCATTGGGTTTGGTTCACAAAACCTTGTTAAAGATGTCGTTTCAGGCTTTTTTCTTATTGTCGACAATGCATTTAACATCGGAGAAACAGTAGAGATTAATGGTTATCGAGGCAAAGTCACACAAATGAATTTAAGGGTAACACACGTCACCAATTTTTTGGGTTCTGAACTGATCATCAATAACGGTAGTATCAATCAATTAATAAACTGGTCACGCAATCAAACAGTGGCTGTTGTTGAGTTTGGTGTTGCCTACGATACAGATTTAGAACAATTAAATCTCATCATGCCATCGTTCTTAGAAACAACACAAAACAAATATGAAGATATCGTTGAACTACCAACTTTCCTAGGTGTGACAAATTTATCCGCCTCATCAATCGATATGCGAATCATCGCAAAAACAACCACAGGAAATCATTTTGCGATTGAACGCCACATTCGTCGTGATGTTGTAATATTCTTGAAATCACACGGTTTTGAAATTCCATTTCCACAAGTGGTTGTGCATCAAGCACAGTAAGTTTAAAGCGTCATTGATTGACGCTTTTTGCTTGAAATCATGTTATAATGGTGTCACCAATACGAAAGGAAAAAGTCAATGAAATCACTGTATAATCAAATTGAAAGTAAGCTTTCAACAATTGATTTTTCGGCATTGTATCCGGGTTTTAAGCGGTTTCCGTTTGCTCTTTATGACAATCATACTGTAACCATGGCATCTCAAACATTTGCAAAAGACAATCGTTTCATAGGCAATACAGCGATTGCTTGGGAGAATGACTATTTAGCAATATGGTCTATTGATGACGCCAAAGCACCGCACGATGTTAATCTATTAACAGCGAAAATAGTGCATGAAATGTTTCATGCATTTCAGTATACCAATCAAGAAAGCCGCTTTCCTAACGAACTTGACGCACTTTTTTACGTTTACGATTCTTATAACCTATCACTAAAACACCAAGAAAACATCCTGTTAACTCAAATCATAGATGGTAATCTTACTCTGTTTAAAGACTTTCTTGCCATTCGAAAAACACGTCACCATCATTTTAAAAAACAAGCGATGTACGAAGCTAAAACAGAGATGATTGAGGGAATGGCCCAAAAAATAGAATTAGAAGTATTAAAACAATTAAACTTTCAAGCATATCACAATGCTTTAAAACAACTCAAAAAACGCATCACGAATATATCAAAACTACTACCTATTCGACAAATATCTTATGATATCGGTACTGCCTTATTTCATGTACTAGATCGACTAAACATCACTTATAAGACACCGTTTAAAGAAACAAAGCTAACGGTTTCAGAACAACTCATCGCAGAATCGAAAATGCCATTAAAACCACTGTTTATTGACGATACAGTCCAGGCGCACATTGAATCCTTTAATCAAAAACGTTTAAATATTATTGATGACCACCGTCTAAATACCAACAAAATTATTGAGGGACCTTTAACATTACTTGGTTTAGACCCAATGCATTGTTTTGGTATTGATAACGAAATTTACTGTCCGCATTTTCTAATGTTTAAAAATCAAAATCAAACACAGACACTCAAACAGCCAGTGTTGTTCACGGTCGATCAAAAAGGCATCATAACACAAATATTGATTGCACAGAAATGAGGTCATCTTATGAATGTTTTAATTATTGGTGGGTCGAACATAGACTACTTAGCTTATCCAGTTAACCCACTGAAACTTCATGATTCAAATCCTGGATATGTCCATCAGTCGATGGGTGGCGTCGCAAGAAATATTGCCGAAAATCTAGGGCGGGTAAATTTATCACCAAAACTTATTACGTTGATAGGCAAAGATAACTTAGGCCAAAATCTAAAAAAATATACCGAAAATCACGGTGTCAAAATCTATCCTATTAATCATGCGCAACAACCTTCTTATATTGCCATTTTAGATCATCATAAAGACATGTATGTTGCGATCACAAACACAACTTTATTCGAACAACTCACCGCTGAAGATTTACTGGTTTATCGCCCAATCATTCAAGAAAGCGAGTGTTTAATTTTGGATTTGAATATGAATAGTGAATTACTGGGTTGGTTAATTTCAGAATATAAAAAGCCGATTTATGTCGAGGCCACATCATCACAAAAAGTGCTTAAAATAAAGCCTTATTTGAACCGAATTAATGTCCTTAAACTCAACCAAGTTGAAGCCCAAGTATTGACCGGTATCAGCGATCCACATCAAGCGGTCGATGCGCTCATTCAACTAGGTATAGAAGAAGTCTACTTAACGCTAGGGGAAAAAGGTGTCATCTACGGCAATCACCAATCGATTATAACCAAAAATTACAAAGCACAAATCACAGGAAACACAACAGGGGCTGGCGATGCATTCTTTGCAGGGATAATCTATGGTAAAATCAAATTAATAAATCCTCTCATCACAGCCTTTGGTTTTGCGCATATTACCCTTTCAAGTCACCAAAGCGTTGCTGAAACACTGAACGAGAAAACGTTGAATAAAACGATTAAGGAGTGGATTACCGATGATACAAATGCATGAAACAGTATTAGAAGCACTCAAAAACCAACAACCGATCGTTGCCTTAGAATCAACCATTATTTCACACGGTATGCCGTATCCTGACAATATCGATATGGTTAAAGCCGTGGGTAAAATCATTCGCGATCACGGCGCAGTGCCTGCAACAATTGCAATCATAAATGGTGTTATAAAAGTGGGCTTATCTGAATCAGAACTTGAGTACTTAGCGACATCAAAGGAAATCATCAAAGCCAGCAAACGTGATTTAGGCTATTTAATCGCAAGTAAAAAATCAGGTGCAACCACGGTATCGGCAACGATGATTATTGCTGAAAAAGTGGGAATAAAAGTATTTGCAACAGGTGGCATTGGCGGTGTACATCGCGGTGCAGAAACAAGTTTTGATATCTCACGGGATTTAGAAGAGCTTTCTCAAACGGATGTTGCAGTGGTGTGCGCAGGCATCAAATCGATATTGAACTTGGGGCTAACACTGGAATATCTTGAAACCAAAGGTGTCGAAATTATTGGTTATCAAACGGATTTACTGCCTGCTTTTTATACCCGTACTAGTGCCCACAAAGTTACCCATCGATTGGATAGTGTCGAAGCAATTGCGTCGTTAATGTTTGCGAAGTGGAACCTTGGTCTAGCGGGTGGGATTGTCGTTGCAAATCCAATACCTGAGGCTGCAAGTATGGATGAAACTTTAATGAATCAAGCCATTGACCAAGCCATTCTTGATGCTGAAAAAGCCAACGCGAAAGGTAAAGAAAATACCCCGTTTCTTTTAGCGAAAGTCAAAGAAATCACTGAGGGTAAAAGTTTAAACGCCAATCTTGAACTGGTTTATAACAATGCTAAAGTTGCTGCGCAACTGGCTGTTGCTTATCAACAAAAAACAATGCCATCGCTTTAATGCGATGGCATTGTTTTTAAGTTAATTTTTTTGAAATCCATGGTAAAATATAGTATTTTGTTTTTAACAATAAATAGACAAAATAAAGCACTAAATAAAGCAGCCCATACTGGCTTAAACGCATCGATACAGTGCCATTAGCAACAAATAAACTAAATGTTAAGTGAATAAATATAAAAAAGTAAGCAACATAAGCCAAACGATGCAGTTTTTTCCATTGTTGAGGGTGCATTTTTCTGCGAATGACTGGAAAAGAAGTCACAAACAAAGGCAGCATTACAACCATCGCAAGCATTCCAGTATTATTGAATCCACCCAGTGCAAGATTTAATCGCCAAATGGCATGGGGCATTAGGAAAATATAACCTAGTATTGCCATCTCGCGACGCACTCGAACCAATCCGATATACAGAAAGGACTTTCGTTTAAAGGCCCCTGCAAACATAACCAAGGTAAATAAGGCAAAGCTTAAATGACCCATCCATAGCAAATGATAAAGTATTGGCACATAAATATTGATGTTTTGTCTTAAAGCACCCACGGCAATCACCGCCAAAACAAACGCAGTAATTAACGCCCCAAGATAATAGCGGTATTCATATTTGTGAAGATGTTTTCCATAGCGCAACAACATAAACATCAAGGGTATACTTATGAGTAACCCAAGATTACTTTCAATAAATCCAAGCATGTGAACTACTCCTCAACAATTTCACCAATCAAATCCATACGACTCAAAACGCCAGTACCATGCGGTGAAATGTCATTGATTGCAGCGGTGAGATCTTGACCTGCTTGATAACCATTATGCGCACCATTGACCCAACGACTTGAGTTGGTGACATCATAAATTTTTCCATCGATGGCAATGTATGCATCACGGCCTTCTAAACCATCAAACTCAGAAAGTTGTTCTAACGTCAGATAAATCAGTGTTTCTGGTGTATCATTTTCACCATTGGTTGCATTATTTTCACTTTCACAAGCGATCAGAAAAAAACCAAACACAAACAAAACAGTTAATAACATAAATCGTTTCATAACACCATCTCCTCATTTGTAATTATTTTAACACAAAGCCTTAAATACGACAAACCAATATGCTTACTCAACACGCAGTGCTTCGACAGGGTCTTTACGTGCCGCGATGCCTGCAGGAATTAATCCTGAAACATACGTTAAGGCAATACTAATGATGATAAGACTGACAGCCGCCGTGAATGAAAGCTGTGCCAAATTACTAACATCATCGACAAGGTTTTCAATCACTATATTGATTGGAAATGTCATAACATAAGCGAGTAAAACCCCCATGATTCCAGCCGTTAAACCGATAATTGTTGTTTCTGCATTGAATACCCTTGAAATGTCTTTTTTTCGTGCACCAAGACTACGTAAAATGCCGATTTCTTTTGTGCGTTCAAGCACTGAAACATAAGTGATTATACCGATCATGATTGATGAAACAACCAATGAAATTGCAGAAAAAGCAATGAGTACATATGTTACCGTACCCACTAAGGTGCCCACAACATCCGTAATAATGGCACCCAAATCTGAATATATCACTTGCTCATCTGTCGGTAAATTTAAGTTATACTCGTCCAAATAATCTTTTATCATATTTTTGGTTTCAAAGGTAGTTGCATAAATAAGAATGGAAGTGGGGGTGTCATCACCACCATAACTACGGAGTAAATTTTGTTTGGCTTGCGGTGTTAATGGCTGATTGTTAAGCACATTCACATCGCGCGTTCTTTGTGCGACAACAATGGCTGATTGCATGGCATCATCGACAAACATCGTCATGAGTTCAGGCATATATTTTAATCCTGGTTCAAGTAACTCAACACTTGCACCTTCTTTAGCGCGTGCAATACCAACAATGTTGAGTGCCATCGCATTTGAATCATCAATCATCGCCGGCATATTAGCGTTGACATAAAAGCGATCATTGAGTGCATCAAAAAGATAATATTGGTCATTAAATATAAGGTGTATCGTTTTGTCTAAAAAACGGTTAAAGGGATAGTCTTCGATATCGGTTTCATAACCAAGCGCAGACAAAATCGAGATATTTAAACGGTTATATTGATCAACAACCAGCAACAACTCATCCAGCGCTTCTGGCATACGACCATCTAAAATATCATAAGTGTCATTGAAAAATTCTGTATTATTAAGTAATGGCGAAAACCGTGCTGCACGGTTATTTAACGTTAAAAGCGCTCCATTTTCAGCTTCATGAATTAACGGTAAGTTTGCATTAATCCCATAAGTGATTTCGTTATAAAAGCTTGGATCCATGGCTTTAACATACTCCAAATATGAGTCAGTCAAAATGTTGGTGTGTTGAACGCGCTGTGCATCACGATCAAAAGGAAATATTGACATAACATCCGGATACGCCTCAGGAACATCCCCTTGAGGCCCGGCAAATGGTCCCCCTTGACCCATATCGACATTCATTGGTATCTGGCTAATGGTGATTGGAAATTCAGATAACGTCGATCGTTCTAATGAACTAATTTCATTACCTAAACCATTGGATAACGCCAATACAAGTGCCACACCAATAATTCCAATACTACCTGCGAATGCGGTAATCAATGTTCTAAACTTCTTCGTCTTTAAATTGTTAAAAGACAACTTCAGTGCTTGTTTGAAAGCCATAGAAGTCGCTTTAAGCGATAACTTAGAAGTTGAACCGACCGCCACTTCGTGTGGGTTGCTGTCACTGATTACTTCACCATCTAAAAGTTCAATAATACGGTTTGAGTAACGTTTTGCGATTTCTTGATTATGTGTCACCATAATCACTAGTTTATCGTTAGCAATTTCTTGAATCAAAGTCATGATTTGAACACTAGTTTCAGAGTCGAGTGCACCAGTTGGCTCATCAGCTAAGATAATATCGGGATCATTTGCCAGTGCTCTTGCAATCGCAACGCGTTGCATTTGCCCCCCAGAAAGCTGGTTTGGTTTTTTATAGATATGATCTTCTAAACCCACACGTGTTAACACTTCAATCGCACGAAGTTTTCGTGTTTCTGAATCAATCCCACCAAGCGTTAAGCCCACCTCAACATTATTTAAAACACTGATATGCGGGATTAAATGATAGGTTTGAAAGATAAACCCAATCGAATGATTTCGATAAGAATCCCAATCAGAATCATGAAAATGTTTGGTGGATTTACCATCAATCAAAATATCGCCTGAATCGTATTGATCAAGCCCACCAATCATATTTAGCAATGTCGTTTTACCCGAACCACTTGGACCCAATATAGAGACAAATTCATTGTTTCTAAAAGCCATACTTACTTGATTCAAAGCAGTTTGTTTAAAGGTGCCTATTTCATACTTTTTAGTTACATTTTCGATTTTTAACATCCACTTCACTCCCAGTTGAAAACTACCATTATTATACGTTTTAAGACAATAAATAACAATCTATATACATTGAAATCACCATGAAAAAACTGTAACGCAGTTTCTTGCGTTACAGTTTAATATTCAGTTAAGTAATTAGCGTCTAACAGCCGCAATAATTGCTGC
>SKFU01000028.1 GCA_007117835.1 Candidatus Izemoplasma sp.
CTTTAATGACGTTTGCATCATCTCATTTGTGATTATCGCACCATTACTTAGCATTTTAATGCCGGTATTATTTAAAAACTCGGTGTTCGGGCGAATCCCGATCGCTTCGATGACCAAATCAGTGTCATAGGACTTGTGATTAGTCATCACAGTTTTTACAGCGCTGTTTCCTTGATAGGCTTGAACGGTTTCATTTAGCACAATCGTAACGCCTGCTTTTTTTAAGGCCTGCATAATTGGCTCAACCATAATCTCGTCAAAGGTTGGCATCAGCTGTGATTCACGTTCAATCAGTGTCACTTCTTTTCGCATTTCTAGTAAATTTTCAACCACTTCTAAACCAATAAAACCTGAACCCACTACCGTAACTTTTTGGGCGTTTTTAAGTGATTTTTTCAGTGTGATTCCATCTTGTAAACTGTTTAAAACATGAATGCCTTTTAATGTATGACCAGGTACTTTAAGACGTATTGCATGGGCCCCAGTCGCGATGACTAATCGATCATAGTGATCTTTAATCTGGGTGTTGGTTTGACTGTTTTTGATTGTGACTGCTTTGGATGCATCGTCGACTGCAATCACTTCATGAAATGTAAACACGTGAATACCTAAGCGTTCAAACTGCTCGACTGTGCGGGCAATGAGTGCGGATGCTTTGGGGATAATATCACTCAAATAATACGGCAAACCACAAGCACCATAACTAACATCGGGGCCTTTTTCATACACGTGAATTGTGGCTGTAGGCATTAATCGTTTGAGTTTACTTGCCGCACTCATACCGGTTGCGACACCACCAATAACAATTACTTTCATCACATCACCTCTTTGATTGCATTATAGCATATCCATGGGTGATTAACACTGTAAGCGCAAGAAAAAAGAAAGCATTAATGACGAATGCTTTCTTCAATTTTTGCGTTTTTAAACTGATTGGTGTATAAACGGTAATAATGTTGGCCAAGTGATATTAATGCTTCGTGCGTGCCTTGTTCAATGATTTTTCCGTTTTCTAGTACTAAAATCAAATCGGCATTAACAATGGTTGATAAGCGATGTGCAATGATAAAGCTTGTGCGGCCTTTCATCACCGTTTCAATCGCATGTTGAATACTTTTTTCGGTGTTTGTGTCCACACTGCTGGTGGCTTCATCTAAAATCAAGATGCGCGGATTTGCGACCAATGCGCGGGCAAAACTGATTAATTGCTTTTGACCAACACTGAGACGTGAACCGCCTTCGTTAACTTCGGTTTGATAGCCTTTTTCAAAAGTTTTTATAAAGTCATCGGCTTCAACGAGTTTTGCGGCTTCAATGACTTCTTCATCGGTCGCATCGAGTCGGCCATAACGAATATTTTCCATTATTGTGCCGCTAAATAAGTGGGGTGATTGCAGCACATACCCTAAATTGTCATGAAGCCAAGCGATTGAACGTGACTTATAATCTTTGCCATCGATTAGGATGCGTCCTTCAGTTGGTTCATAAAAACGACATATTAAATTGACAATGGTACTTTTACCGGCCCCCGTGTGTCCAACAAGGGCAATTGATTCGCCCCGTTTAACAGTTAAGTTAAAGTTTGTTAATACTTGTTCGCCTTTGTTATATTTGAAAGTCACATTTTCAAATGTCACATCACCTTCTAAGGTTTCCCAGTTTTCCATTTTTGGGTTTTCTAAGGTGCCATATTTTTCTATCACTTCAGGTGTGTCTGACAGTTCTTCTTTGGCATCAATTAATGACAGTACGCGCTCACCTGAGGCTTGGGCTTGTTGAAAGCGCGCCAATATGTTTGCCAGTTGCATGATCGGTTCGAAAAATTGTCCGACATAAGAGATAAACACATACAGTACACCCACAGTAATGACTTCATTTGACACGTCGATACCACCATAATAAAACACGAGTGCTGTGGCGATTGATGCAACAAATAAAATGGAAGGAAAATAAAGTCCCGCAAAAACTGCGGCTTTGATCGAGTGATCGCGCATGGTTTTAGTTAAGCGATCAAAATCACGATAATTGCTTTCTTCTAACACCAACGTCTTTGTCGTTTTAGCACCACCAATGCCTTCATTGTAAGCACCGGTTATTTTAGAGTTTTGTTTGCGGATATGACGGTATGCTTTCAGTATTTTTCGACGAAAATAAATACTTAAATAAACCAATGCCGGTAGTACAGTTAAAACGATTAAAGCGAGTTTGACATTGATCACAAACATGACAATAACCAAACCAATCATCATCAAAAGTCCCCACGATAAATCAATCAACCCCCAAGACAACATTTCACTTAGATTGCGGGAATCACTGGTCATACGTGCCATAATCCAACCCACAGGTGTGCGATCATAATATGAAAATGGCAGTGATTGTAATTTTTTAAATGCTTTGTCGCGAATGATATATGCCAATTGGGTTTGAATGTATCCTGTCATAACGATAAACCCATAAACCATACTGGCTATAACAACCATGTATAACGCATACATCGCCACAAACCAAGGTAAGAACGTGAGTTCACCACTGGCAATAATGGTGTCGATACCAAAGCGATTAATCAATGGGTAAGTAACATCGGCAATGGCCAAAACAATGGC
>SKFU01000064.1 GCA_007117835.1 Candidatus Izemoplasma sp.
ACAAAACTTGGGTTATCTGGTTTTCAAGTGATGCAAGCATTGAGTAACTCAGATGATCGAAACAACGCCTCATGCCCTTTTGATAAGAACCGATCTGGATTTGTTATGGGTGAAGGTGCCGGCACAATCATTTTAGAATCTTTTTCGCACGCCAAAGCACGCGGTGCTAAAATCTATGCTGAAGTTGTTGGTTATGGTGCAACGTGTGATGCGACCCATATTACCAGTCCAGACCCAGAAGGCGAAGGTGCACGAAAATGTATGGAACTGGCTTTAACTGATGGCAATACACCACTCACAGAAGTTGGATATATTAATGCCCATGGCACAAGCACACCACTTAATGATAAAACCGAAACCTTGGCGATTAAGCGCCTCTTTAAATCGCATGCGCATCAAATATCAATCAGTTCAACCAAATCCATGACAGGCCATTTACTGGGTGCAAGTGGTGCCGTTGAGGCCATATTCTCCATCATGGCTTTACACGATCAATATGCACCACCAACCATTAACTACAGCACATTTGACCCTGAATGTGATTTGGATTATACCGTAAATCAAGGAAAAAATAGAGCCATTAATATCGCGTTATCCAATTCGTTAGGTTTTGGCGGACATAACGCAACATTGGCATTCAAAAGGTGGACAGAATGATGCTTAATAGTCATGATATACAACAAATTATACCCCATCGATACCCGTTTTTATTAATCGATCAAGTCATCAAAATGATTCCTGGTAAAACCATCACTGCAATCAAAAATGTTAGTGCCTCAGAATCATACTTTCAAGGACACTTTCCTAATGAACCGGTCATGCCTGGGGTACTTATCATAGAAGCCATGGCACAAGCAGGTGCAGTCACTTTGTTATCACTTGAGGCTTACAAAGGAAAACTCGCTTACTTTGCAGGCATCGACAAGGTTAGATTTAAACGCAAAGTCATTCCTGGTGATCAGTTAAGACTTGAAATCGAAATCACCCGCACTAAAGGTTTAATTGGCAAAGGCATTGGTCATGCCTATGTTGAGGATGCTTTAGCATGTACCGCCGAATTCACATTCGCGATTGGTAAGTAAAAAAATAGTGATTGATAATAGGATAAACAAGATTTTTTTAGACACGATAAACCAAAAAAAAATGCTCTGAATTGTCAGAGCATTTTTATTGATTATTCACCAAATAATGGTGGGAAAGTACGGCGGAAAAAGATATCATTTATTGTTTCTATCATGGCTTTTTGAGAAGCACTATTGTTCGTGAAACTAAGATTGCCATCTTGCATGATTTCAATCATAATCATATTCACATAGGCATTGGTTTGGAAACGTTCATAAGAAACTAAATAATACGCTTCAATGCGATTGTAGAAATCATCACCTAAACGTTCACGCATCGTCGCTTCTAATTCTTCTGAACTGCCAACTTCAAAGATTGCAACAAGCATTGTTTCTGCGAATAAATCTGCGTCTGCTTGACTAATGATATCGCCTGGACGGTCAAATTTTTCGCCTTTTTCAGCACGCACCATATGCACACCAAATTGGCTGGTGATTAAACGGTTACCTAAAAGGAATTGTTCTGTGCGATTTTCAGGCAGTTGGTAATCTGCATAAAGTTCAACGAGTCCAACGACAAATGGTTCGACAAAGTTTCTTGTGTTATTAAAGTTTAATGATCTTTCTGCACTGAGATTTTCATACTTTAACATGAGCCCAGCGTTTTTGAATTCAGCCCATTTGCTGTAATCGGGATCATCTTCGTTTTCACCACGAAGCGCGTTATTGTATTCAGTGACAATCTCACGCATTGTTTGATTATCAAGCGCATCAATGAGTAACGTTTCTAAATCTGCTTTCATTTTTTCAAATAGCCACGCATCAATGATGCCCATATTCTCAAGATAATCATCAAAATTATCCGGTGCAAAGTTGTCTTCCATATCGACAAAGATAAGAATTTGTTCAATCTTTAAATTGAAATAGTTGTCGTATTGTTCTTGGACATAAGGCAAGGCTAAGTTAAAGTCGATGTAATCATAAATCAAATCATTACGTAAACGTTGTAATACCATAAAACGCAAATAATCCTCTTCGCCTTTAAAACCAAAGGCTGACATTAAGAACTCATCCCAACTCATCATTTCAGGACTAAATCCGTACCACGCATACATACCGCTGTTAAATGATGATTTAAGTTCACGGATTGTATTGCGGTGTTCACGCATTAGTTCTGAACTATTTGCCCATAAGTCCGTGTTAGAACCATAGACATTAGTAAAGTAATCAGAAACCAACAAATATTGCTCGCGTGCCGTTTCGATGGTGTATAATGCACCAACACGCTTTGCCATATAATCAAAATAATCATCGACAGTAATTTCAAGCCCGTTCACCGTGGCAATCAATGATTCCGATTTATCCGCAGCAAAGACATCGAGTGAATGATCGCTTTCGTATTTTGCCGCAACAAACGAATCGTGAATCATAAAGTCTAAGGTTTGACGGTAGTCAGTCATCGTTTTACGAATCTTTTGTTCTGTGGCTAATGTTTC
>SKFU01000062.1 GCA_007117835.1 Candidatus Izemoplasma sp.
CCGATAATGCGTCGCCAAATCGTGAGATCAAACCGCGTATCGGTATACTCTTCTTCTTCAAAGTAGGCCATTTTATTCACTCCCTTCTTTGCGTGTTTTAAAATCGTAAACAATGCTGGTCTGGATATCCCAAAGCTGTGCATACACACCATTTTCACGTAAAAGACTTTCGTGATTTCCAGTTTCGATAATCTCACCCTTGTCTAAGACAATGATTTTATCGGCTTCCATCGCGGTAGCAATACGATGTGTAATGATAAATACTGTGGTATTTTTCCATTGATTCATGAGTGCACGACGAATTTGAATATCCGTTTCAGTATCGACAGCGCTCAGTGAATCATCAAAGATTAATACTGGTTTATTGTCAAGCAACATTCTTGCGATTGCGACACGTTGTTTTTGTCCACCGCTTAGTGTGACACCACGTTCGCCAACGACGGTGTCATACCCGGCTTCAAAGTTAAGAATGTCATCATGCACACTCGCAACACGGGCAGCACTAAAAATCGTGTCTTTTGCGGCTTTTTGATTCATAATTGCAATGTTTTCAAACACAGTTTTTGAGTATAAAAATGGTTCTTGTAAAATAATGCCCACGTGTTTCCTTAACCATTTTTTATTGATATCTTCAATGGCAATACCATCAAACAATATTTGTCCTTCTTGATGGTCTAACAGGCGTACCATGAGATTGAGTAATGTACTTTTTCCACTACCCGTTTTACCGACAATCGCAACTGTTTGTCCAGCTTCGACGTCAAAACTAATGTTTTTAAGCAATGGCTTTGCGTCATCTTCAAACTGAAATCCAACAGATTTAAAAGTAATATTCCCTTTAATTTCAGGATATTCACCACGGTCTTGGTCGTGTTCTGTTGGGGTTAAGACGATTTCATCTAAGCGATCTAGTGACACAATCGTTTTACCGAAATCACCAATGATACGCCCAAGTTGACGAATCGGCCAGACGATTAATCCAAGCAAACTAAGAAAGGCAATGAACTGTCCTGCGCCAAGCTGTCCCATGACAACAAAATATATACCAAAACTTGCGGTCAGTAAATACTGTCCGAAAATTAGAAAATCAGTGCCACCCCAAAACCACGCCATTAAACGGATAAGCGTATAGCTTTCTTTTCTGAAAACATGGCTTTTTTCATCAAATCGATCAATTTCAAAGCGTTCATTGCCAAAGGCTTTAACCACACGAATTCCCGTGACACTTTCTTGCAGTGTCGTTGTCATTGTCCCTTCGGCTTCTTCTACCCGTTTGAACACTTTTTTGACATACACAAAATATACCGATGCAATCACAAAAATGATTGGTGCAACAATAATAGAAATCAATGTCATTGGCACATGCATTCGGCTCATTTGAAAGATTGTAAACACCATTAAAAACGTCATTCTAACAACCTCGACAAGTTGTTCGCCAATAAACATACGGTATGTATCAACATCCGTTGTTGTGCGTTGAATTAAATCGCCGGTTTCAGCATTAGAGTGGTATGAGAATGATAGGTTTTGTAAATGATCATACAATTTGTTACGCATGTTATAAGACACATTTTCTGCAAAGAAAGCGATTAATACACGATGCAAAAAGAAAAATATAACACGAAAAAGTGTGAATAACACACTAAAAATAGCAACATAAAGCAACTGAAGTTGCACACCATCTGCGGCAATCAGGTTTTGGATGATAATGGGTAAATTTGAGGCTTTATCATCGAAGATAGAATCGATAATATGTTGTACAAAAAGTGGTGGTAAAGTACGGAAATATTGCAATGTAAATAAAATAAATAAACCTAAAAAATAATAGCGTTTATGGCCTTTCATCCATTTAGTTAGTTGATGATATCGATGTTTCATAGGGTCACCTCGTCGTAAAAAATTCCATAAAAAAATGCCTTTTATCAACCGACAAAAGACATGCGTTTATTCACTTAAAAGCGTCATTACGCAGAAATCAATGCAGGTTGAAACACCATCGAAAAGATGGCTCTATTTAAGCTAATCATAGTATCAATTTTTTTAATCATAGTTATACCTACTTCCTGCGTGCTATAGTTCACTTTTTAAGTTTATCATAAGGTGTATTATTTGTAAACTAAATTTGTTAGTTTATAACGTCTAGCATGCTCTAGGCGCGTATTTCATGGTCGATACCAAGGGTTTTTACTGGTTCTAATAATGTCTCTGGTTCTTTAACTAAACGGATAAAACGCTTAAATGCTTGGGCAAAGTAAAACCCATCTGTAATTCTTTCATCAAGCACAAGTTTAATCGTCAAATGCTTAGTGCGTCCTTCTGCATTTTGACTTTTACGTTTTAAGCCAAACGCTAAAAACATGCTTGTGGTTCCTAAGTCATAAATATGATGATACACCGGTTCAACACCTAAACTACCCAAATCAGTAATGAATGTGCTTGAGTGAAACGGCGACAAATCAATCAGTTTTCTTGGCAATAGCCGATGGTAATCAGCGCTTTTTATGAAAAAGAAGGCACTACTTAAAAGCCACCCTGGCAGTAAATTAAGCAGTCGTGCAAAGCGATCGGTTTTATTGCTTTGATCAAGTGCTTGATTGTTGGCAATCGCGGCATTGGTTTTATGCATAACATCAAGAAGTGTGTCTTGCGGATCAAAAATAACCTTAATTACCGTTTCAGGGGCATCAATGGTCATTTCTTTTTTGATTGCGAAAGAAATTGCGATGTGGTTACGGGCATACACTTTGCTGCCTGAAACAAAGCGGTTTAATTTCGGATATTCAGCCATTGTTCTTATGCCTGCGGATATCATAACATGTAACAACATCAGTTTTATGTCGTTTTGTCGACGTTGCTGCTTAATCCATTGGTCGGTGTGCGTGACATCACAAGTCTCACTGAAAAATACCTGTGCATCATAGCGCTTTGGCATAACATAGGGAATTAAACGCAAAATCGGGTCGTGATGCTTGATACGCTTGCCGTCAGAACGATGAAGCCATAAGCGTCTTAACATATTCTCACCTCTTCTTATACTCATTATTGTATCGGTTTATTGCCAATATAAAAAGCCTTATTTTTAAAATAAGGCTTAATATTTTTTACTGCGCAAACTGCGCGTAATACAGTTGATGATAAAATCCTTTTTGTTCTAACAACGATTGATGATTTCCTGATTCAATTAATTTGCCTTCATGAATGACAAGTATTGTATCTGCTTTTTGAATCGTTTGAAGACGATGGGCAATCACAATACTGGTTCTTTTTTGAATCAGTTTTTCCATACTTGCTTGGATTTTCGCTTCGGTGCGTGTGTCAATATTAGAGGTTGCTTCATCAAGAATTAACAAATCAGGATTATTTAAGAATGTCCTTGCAATCGAAATAAGTTGACGTTCACCCTGAGAAAAGTTTTGCCCACCTTCACTGACTTCAGTGTCATAACCTTTGGGTAATTTACTTATAAAATCATGCGCGTTTGCCATTTTAGACGCGTCAATTACAGTGTCATAAGCTGCCGTAAAATCGCCATAATGAATGTTTTCAAACACAGTGCCTTTGAATAAATGGGTATCTTGCAGTACAACACCGACACGTTTTCTTAACTCATCAATCTGAATGTCTTTAATATCAATATTATCAATCTTAATCGTTCCTTGATTGACATCGTAGAAACGATTCAGTAATTTAATCGTTGTGGTTTTTCCACCACCAGTTGGACCAACAATCGCTATGACTTCACCTTGTTTGGCTTTAAAACTGATATTTTTTAGTACTTGAATATCGTCACTATAACCAAACGACACATCGTCAAATTCAATGTTTCCTTCAAAGCGGTCAATGACTGCGGTACCGTCATGATCGTATTCGCTGTCTGTATCAATCAGTTCAAACACGCGTTCAGCACCGGCAATACCTTGCATTAATGCGTTAAAAAGTTGGGCTAAGTTATTGATTGGCATAATGAACTGACGTGAGTATTGACTGACACCTGCAATTTGTCCTATGGTCACAGCAAGTGGCCCAAGTGTCACATATAAAATAGCACCAACCGCAATAACAGCAAGATAAATAAAGTTGTTTACAAACAATACAAACGGCCAAATAATACCGGAATAAAATTGGGCCATAAACCCAGCCTTTTTCAGCTGATCGTTTTCCTGACGAAACTCTTCGGTGAATACAGGTTCTTGATTGTATAGTTTAACCACTTTTAATCCGGTTATGTTTTCTTCAATTAGACCATTCAATGCGGCTAAGTGTAATTGTTGTTCTTTGAACCCTTTGCGTGTTTTTTTGCCGATAAATACGGTAAATATCGCAAGCAATGGAATGAACGCAAACACCACCAATGATAAGCGCCAGTTTAAGCGTACCATCAAAAAGGCTGCACCGACTAATATGATTAAACTGTTGATCACTTCTAATACGGTTTGACCCAAAGACGCACTAATCAGTTCGACATCGTTTGATAAGCGGGAAACAATGTCGCCTGAGCCTTGTTTATCGGTATAAGATATTGGTGCTTTCATGAGTTTTGAAAACGCCTGTTCACGAATTTTTTTAACGATTTTTTGACTGATACGTACCATCACGAATCGACTTAAAAAGCGGACAAAGCCGTTAATTAAAGCAATCCCTATGACATAAATACCAATCAGGTAAACACCGGTATACGCTCTTGGTATGATATAGTCATCCAGGGCAATACTAAACAATGTTGGAATCAATAAATTAAGTCCCGTCGCCGCAACCAACAAAATCGTAACAAAAGCGATGGCGATACGGTAATTTTTTAAGTACCCAAGTAGTCGCTTGACCGTCTCTTTGGCATGTTTGGGTTTAGCCCCCATTGCCATACGCCCAGGACCACCACCGCGGCGACCGCCCATGCTGCCTGTCATCTGTGATTTTGATAAGTCGACATGACGCGCAAGTTGTTCTTTTAATGCTTTTTTATCAAGTATTTTAGTCATTGCTTTGATCACCCAAATTCAATTGTGACTTCGCGATTTCTTGATAAACAGGACTCGTATTTATCAATGTATCATGGGTTCCAAAACCATCTAAGCTGCCTTCGTTATCTAAAACCAATATTCTGTCCATTTGCCTCACTGTGGCAACTTTTTGCGAGATCAGCAACAGTGTCGGGTTTGGTTTAAGGGCGCCAATGGCTTGCAATATTTTCTTTTCACTGACTAAGTCTACCGCACTCGTTGCATCATCTAAAATCAATACTTTAGGTTGTTTAATCAGTGCTCTTGCGATAGATACACGCTGTTTTTGGCCGCCACTTAAGTTATTGCCTTTAGCCGTTACTAAATAATTGAAACCAGCCTCTTGTTCTTCGATAAAATCGTAAATCAAAGCATCTTTGCTGGCGGCTTCTAAGGTATCAAAATCAGCGGTTTGATTGCCTTGTAAAATATTGGTCGCAATAGAACCAGTAAAAATATTCGCAGTTTGTGTAACAAAACCAATTTGGTCACGTAAATAAGGCACATCGTATGTTTGAACATCATCACCATCAATCAACACACGGCCTTCTTTAACATCGTATAATCGCGGAATGAGATTGGTTAAAGTACTTTTGCCACTACCGGTAGAACCAATAATTCCGATTTTTTCTCCAGCATTGATTTTAAAGCTTATTCGATTTAATACATGATTGCCGTTGTCACCATAACCAAAACTGACGTTAACAAACTCAATAGTGCCCTCGATTGTCTTTTTTTGGCCGTTTTTAGGGTTGACTAAATCGATGTTTGCATCAAATATTTCATTGATTCTTGCCGCACTGACATCCGCACGTGATAAGAAAATCATAATCATTGCAAACATCATAAGACCAATCAGTATTTGCTGACTATATTGATTGAATGCCATAATTAAACCAACACGGGGTGCACCATCGATAAACAGCGCAGGGTTATTTGCATCAAGATAATAAGCACTTAAAAATAAAATCAGTGCAACACCAAGATTAAACACCATCATAATGACAGGTTCAGCAAACGCCATGATAGACTCAGCACTGGTGTTAACTTTACGATAATCATCATTTGTGGTATCAAATCGCTCAAGTTCATGCGGTTGTGAAACAAATGATTTAATCACTTGCGGTGCATTGGCATTTTCTAAAACAACATTGTTTAAATTATCGAGTGCGGTTTGTACTTTTTTAAATCTCGGGTAAGCAAAAAACATAATAACCACAACCGATATGATAAGTAATGGCATCGTAATAAAGAAGACTTGCGATAGCAATAGACTCGTGCTAAGCGCTAAAACAAGGCCAACGACGATCATTAGCGGTGCACGAATAACAATCCGAAGCATCATCGTAAAAAACATTTGTACACGCATAACATCATTGGTTGCGTTAGTAATCAAACGACTTTGTTTGAACGTATCAATGTTTTTAAATGATAATGTTTGAATTTTATTGAATAAATCCAAACGTAACTCTGCGGCCGCATACTGAGAAATGTACTGTGAAGTATAAGCACTCACAACCCCAGCAAACATACCAAAGAGTGCCAATCCAAGCATGATTAATGATTGCCAAATGACTTGCATAAAATCATTTGCTGGCAAGGACACATCGATAATATCAATCATGACATAAGGAATAAAGAACCCGACCAGTACTTGAACGAGCATAGACACTAAAGCAAGCGTTAGAAACCATTTATAAGGCAGTGCGTATTTGAGTAGTCTAAATATGTTTTTCATCAATCATGACACCCTTTTCTATAATTCTAATATAAAATAGATAATCTGATTTTGCGGATTCGTATGATTGCTCTAAGTGCATTGCACGGTGCATATATTGGTTTTTTAATTGCACGTATAAGGTGTATATTTTTAGTTGATCTTCACGCGACAAATGATTGATTCTTGTGGTGTCTAATAAATCAAGCATGCGATTAAAAAAAGCAATACGTGCCTGTTGGTGAACAGCGATATCTAAACCAACAAATTGACGCTCACGCATCAATTTTTCATAAACGTCGGTAAACTGAGTCGTTGTAAAGAACGCATAGTCTTGATCGAATGCTGTGACAAAAAACGCAAATACATCTTGTTCATGGTGCATAATACGCGACTTTACATGGGCTTCAAAACTCTCAATAAAACTTTGATAAACATATTTAAGTAAATCTTCAATGCCATTAAAATATTGATAAAAACTCCCACGTGGAATGCGTGCTTGTCGTACGATCATTGAGATGGTTATCTTGTTCACTGGATGTTGTAAAATAACCGATTTTGTGGCTTCAAAAATACGGTTTTGTTTTGGCTTAGATAAATTAAAAAATGTTTTGGTTGGCATAGTATTCCTCCTAATGACATGCTGTCATGCTATTTTGGAAAAATAAAACCTACGCTGTAGGTTTTATTTATTACTCTCTTACAGTGCCATCAGCACGATAAAGCACATACGTTAAACCTTCATCTTTTGCATACTGGATTGCTTCTTTTTGATATTGAAATACGCGGGTTGCTTTAACAGCGTCTTCTGTAATCAATTGCCATCCTTTGTCATGTGGTTTGATGTGGTATACTTTTTCTGATGCTGATGCTGGTTGTACTGCTGGTTCAACTTTTTCTAGAGTTTCTAAGTCTTTTTCAACTTCTTCAAGGGTAATATTGCGGGCGTCTTCTTTCAAAATCTCTGTTTTTGTTATTTCCTCAGGTTGTTCAACTTGCTCGACATGCTTAGGTTCTGCAGCGGGTTTCTTTTTACCAAAAAGCTTTTCAAATAATCCCATAAATTTTACTCCTTATCCTTATTTGTATAGCATAGACTCAATTTATAACTATTTTATCATAAATTGTCATGATTGGCAATTTCTGTGCACGTTAATTGTTTGGCGTCGCGAACATTTCAATGATTTTTTCTTTGGTATAAGGTTTGTGGTATAAAAAGCCTTGCAAATATGTCGGTTCTAACAATTTTATCACTTCATAATCTTCGACGTTTTCAACACCTTCTACGATGGTGTCTAAATTAAACACTTTGGCTAATGAAATCATGGTTTTAACAATTTCTTGATTTTGCTTGTTTTGGGCAATATCGATGACAAAGCTTTTATCGATTTTTACTTTATCGATAATGTTTTGTGACAATCGAATCAAGGCTGCATACCCACTGCCAAAGTCATCCATGGCCACTTTAAACCCATTATCACGCAAATCCTTAACAAATTTCGCTTCTAACTCGACTGTTTCAGGACTGTGTGTTTCGGTAAACTCAATGACAATGGTTTCAGGGTCAATGTCGTATTTGGTGGTTTGATTTACCAGTAATTCAACAAAATACTTATTTCGCATTTCAGAAGCCGAAATATTAATCGATAAAAACTCTAATTCAACACCCATTTGTTTGAATGTTTTCATCGCCTTTAAACTTTCATCAATGACAAACAAATCAATGTCATCAATAATAAAAAACTGCTCAGCGTACTCTAATAATTCTATTGGGGTGTACGTTTTGTTTTTGTAATCAATGCGTAGTAATGCTTCAAGACCAACAGGCCTCAACGTTTTTGCATCAATTATTGGTTGATATTCTAAGAAAAAATAGTCGTTTTCAAGTGCTTCTTTAATGAGTGCAAATGTTTCAAACGCTTTTGCAAATCGATTTTTAATGTTTTCTGAATAAACCAACATTTGATCTTTGCCTAAACGCTTGGCTTCTTGAAGTGCCAATTCACTTTTTAAAATGGTGTCATCGTAGTGCGGCGTGACTTGGGTGATGTCATAACGCCCGACAGATATGGTTAATTTCATTTCATGTTTATCAATGAAATAAGGTTGTTCTAACGTATTAAAAAGTTTATCTCTAAAGTCGAACTCCTTGTCTTCTGAAGTACGGTTGATAATTAGAAAATGATCTGAGTGAACACGATATGCCGCTGAATATTTGGTAACATTCAACAATCGTTCCGCAAATGTTTTAAGCAAAATATTCGCAAGGTGGTGACCAAATATATCATTGTAGTTTTTAAAGTTATCAATATTGATGTAGTATAGTGATACTGCGTTATCAAATGACAAAACAATGTTATTAAAGTTTTGTTTTAAATAAAGACTATTTTTAAGGCCCGTGAGTTCATCGTTATAAAGCATGTTTTCATAAAGCGAGAATGTTTTACGTTTATAGCGAATATAAACAAGAAACCATATGGCAATCATCACAATCGCCAAACTCATGATTAAAACAACCCAAGGTTGTGCGAGTATCTCAATCAATTGTGCAACGTGAGTACTTGCCAAATAATTGTGTGTAAAAAGCGCCATAAATATCACCCCCATCATGTAAATTATCGTTACTTAGTAATCAATGTTGTCTGGTTCAGGAAAAATCTTACGTGCTTTATTTAACTTTCTTAATGTCTCTAAATCCACGTCATCCAGTTCAAAATCTGTGATTTCAAAATTATCTTTAATGCGACTTGGTGTGATGGATTTCGGCAAGATGATGATGTCGCGTTCATACAAGTATTTAAGGGCTATCTGTGCCGGAGTTTTGTGGTGTTTTTCAGCCAATGATTTCAATGTTTCATTGGCTAACAACTCTTTTACATGATGACTCATTAATGGTGCATAGGCTTCTAAATAGATGCCATGCATCATACAAAATTCCTGTAACTTATGGTTTTGTAACTCAATGTGCGTTTCTACTTGATTTACTGCTGGCATGATAACCGCAGTATCAAACAAATGTTCGAGGTGATGAAAATTAAAATTTGAAACCCCAATGGCTTTAGTAAAACCATCTTCATAAAGTTCTTCCATGGCTTGCCAGCTGTCTCTTGTACGCTCATAGCTTTTTGGCCAATGGAGTAAATACAAATCAACATAATCTAAATCTAGTAAAGCCAAAGACCGTTTTAACGCTTTTTTTGTACTTAAATAGCCTTGATCGGTGTTCCAAAGCTTTGTCGTTATAAACAGTTCTTCACGCGGAATTTTAGAATCTTTTATGGCCCTACCAACTTCAGCTTCATTGCGATAAATAGCGGCAGTATCAATATGTCTGTATCCAATTTTAAGCGCTTCAAGCGTCGCAGTATAAGCATCTTCTTTTTGGCTTCTAAAAGTTCCAAGGCCAATCGCAGGCATAAGTAATCCATTGTTTAGACGGTGCATTTTCATAATCATCAGGCTCCTTTTTATTTAATAATGTCTTCGTGCATCCATTCAAAACCAGCATATGAACTATGGTCTTTTACTAAAACTGTTTGCCCTTGCTTTAATGTTAATTGAACTGTCGATGTCAGGCTTTCATAGACATCAAGCATCATTTTCCCATCATCAATTGGGCCAACCAGTTTGATTGGACGATGCGCATGAATATCAAGCATTAAAACCATGTTTTTACGACGAATTCGGATTGAAACTTGATTGTCTTTTTTTACGTATTTAAAGCTGGCCATATTGTATGTCGCAAAACGGTACACTGTGTCGTCATGGTGTACAATCGCAAAAAACCCAAAAGGTCTAAGTTTCAACGTAGGCACATGCCCACCAGCTAAAGACAGTTTTAAATTGTGTTTCTCGAAGTGGTTTGCTTGTAGCCAAAACCACGATTTTGGAAAACGGTTGCCATAAGTTTTTTCCATATAACTGGTGCCTGTAAGATGACTCTTTATGCCTTTAAAAGACACAATGCCTTTGGCGACGGCTTTCATGTAGATGATTTCTTGATAACATTCTAACGGCATTTTTCTTAAGATACCCATGGCAGATTTTTGTTTTAATGCATCATGGTCACTCAAAGTTATGTTTACTTTTACTTCTGTGTGATTGATGATGACTTTATTGGCTGAAAGACTATGACTACTGATGGTCACCGTTTCATTAGCATACGTAAACTGATTAAGATCAAATCTAAGGTAAGTGTTTTTGCCTGTTGTGCCATTCACAATTTGAATGAACGCATGGGGATCTGTTTCATCCAAGGTTTTGGCAAAAATGAAAGCAAAATTAAAATCATTGGTTATGTCAGTGACACGGACATACCAACCCTCAAAATAGTTTTTTGTTTTTTTATCTTGTAGTTTGAAACGTTCTAACATGTTATTCGCTCCGTATTTTTTTGATTTTTTTGTTGTAGTTCTTACGTTTCAGGTTGCTAAGTATGAAAATAAAGTCAAACATAATTAAATATATAGGTAAAAAGATAAAACTAATGATGTGGTGTTTAACATTTAAGGCAGCCATCAAGTAAACGCCTTGATGGACTAGCGCAATTAACAATAAAAAAATCCATTGAAAATCAAGTATCATGCCGGCATAAAAAATATGCAGTGCAAACAAAAATAAAACCATTCTTCCCTTACCAGGCAGTCTCTCAGCAACACGGATTTCTTGGTAAAAATCGCGAATGGTTTGACTGAATGATTGCTTAACAACATGCTTATACACTGTTTTTCGGTGATCGATGTGGTGAATTCGAATGTTTTTAAGCTCGATACAGTGTTCAAAGTCTCGAACAGTTTTAAAAAGTGTATTTTGTGCTTGGGCAAGTTCATACGTTTTTTGTTTAATTGCAAAAAAGCGATAATTCACATGTTCGTGGGGTGTATTCATATCTTTGTAAATATCTAAAAATACTGAATATCCTTGTGTTAAACTTTTACGTGGTGCAGTTGGTTTGAGTGTAAACAGCTGATGCTCAACCAAATTATTGGCAATGTGTGATAATGCTTTGGCTGGTGAAAAGTATATCGTTTCATCCATAAATAACAAAAATTCGTTGGTTGCATACTGGTACCCTTGATAATACGCGTGTGCTCTGAGTGCTGTAAAGTCATCATAATCGGCCATGTCGGTTTTAACATCATAAAACACGATATCGGGATACATTTTTGGATCAATCACTTGATTCACATTCATGAATATAAACTGATGCTCAGTTTTTTTAGATAATTGAAACAATTGATTGAGATTATCGTTGTCTTGGGTGATTGCCACAACAATCGAAAAATGATGATTGTTTTTGTAATACAATAAACTGTATCTTTTGTCTTTTATCAAGTGGTCAATAATGACTAAGACAACTAAAACAAATACTAAATACCCCATAGCATCACCTCGTTTTCTTTATTATACATGATGGGTATTTAAAGTGCAATTTTTATTACTTTTAGATTTAAAAAAGCAATCGGGCAGATTGCTTTTTCATGATTGTCTATATGGGAATGCTAAAGAGAGGGTGTCGTTTGTGATTCAATGCTTTGGTCTTTATACTGTAGTTTGTATAAATAATAGTAATGTCCTTTTTCTTTAAGCAGTGCTTGGTGTGAACCTTTTTCAATGATTTCACCTTGTTGTAAAACAATGATTTGATCCACATGTTGAATCGTTGATAGACGGTGTGCTACGATTAACATGGTGCCAATGTTCATCATTTTTTTGAGAGATTCTTGAATCAACATTTCGGTTTCAGTATCAATATTTGCGGTGGCTTCATCCAAAATCATGATGCTTGGGTTATGAACCAGTGTTCTCGCAAATGAGATTAACTGACGTTGTCCAGCACTGAAGTTATTCCCGCGTTCGCGGACAAGTTCATCGTACTGTTTCGGCAAGCGTTCAATAAATTGATGCGCATTGACGTAATGACACGCTTCTTTAACAGCCGCATCAGTGATTGATTCATCCCTTAAGGTGATGTTGCTTTTGATTGTGCCACTAAACATGAATACATCTTGCAACATCTGACCAATGAACTTTCTTAAACTGCCAATATGGATGTCTTTAATGTCAATGCCATCAAGTAGTATTTGGCCTTTGTGAATGTCATAATTGCGTGTGAGCAATCCTAAAATCGTCGTTTTACCTGCACCGGTTGCACCGACAAAGGCAACACTTTCTTTGGCCTTTACTTTGAAACTGACATCTTTTAATACCCATTCATCTTCTTTATATTTAAACCATACGTTACGGAATTCAATCTCACCTTTCACGTTTTCAAGCGTGATTGCGTTTTTTTGATTGACGACTGTTGGTTTTGTTTCAAGTATTGCGAAGATTCGCTCACTTGAGGCAAAGGCTGATTGTAATATGTTAAATTGCTCAGCCAATTGTTGAATCGGTTCAAAAAAACGACCCAAGTAATTATGAAATGCGATTAACACACCAATCGAAATGATGCCACTTATAACTTGTAACCCACCAAAGTAGAAAATGATGATTGTCGCAATAATGTAAAGCATGTACATCGTTGGTCGATAAATTGCAAAAACCAATAATTCTCTTAGTTGACTGCGTTTTAAGTCTTCGTTTCGCGCATTAAATTCATTAAATTTTTCCGTTTCTTGATTAAATATTTGAACAATTTTCATGCCTGATAAATGCTCTGCTAAAAAGCCATTAATCTTTGACATATTTGCACGGACCATACGGTATGCTTTACGTGAAAAGCGACGGAACACAAAACTAAAAATAACGATGAACGGAATGACAATTAACACATACAGTGCCAGTTGTGTGTTCAGTATAAACATGGCTGTGAAAATACCAATAATCATGAATAAGTTTCTAAACACAGTAACAACAACTGATGTGTACATTTCATTCAACGTGTTGGTGTCATTGGTCACACGGGTGACCAATTTCCCTGTTGGTACTTGGTTAAAGTACTCAATATCTTGTGTTTCAATATGGGTGAAAATTTCTTCACGTATATTGTAGATAATGCTTTGTCCTGTTTTTTGAAGAATCATTGTTTGTAAGTAATTAAACAGTGCATTTAGTAAAATGGAGACAAGAAATATTCCCAAATAAATGAGGAGTTGCGTTCGATCAATAACATCGGCCGCAAGCACATCGATTGATGACCCAATAATGAATGGTTCAATCAATGCAAATCCGACTGATATAAACATGAAAAACAGTGTTAGTAGGAACCATTTCCAGTAAGGTAATGCATATTTCATTAGACGTTTTAGTATGTCTAAGTCTTTGTACTGGTGTAAACGTGCATCATTATCAATATCAAACATTTAGCCCACCTCCACTTCATCTTCAAGTTTTTGGCGATTGACCATTTCTTGATATAGTTGACAGCGTTTTAATAGTGTTTCATGCGTCCCAACATCCAGTACTTTTCCATCATCAATTAAAACGATTTTATCGGCGTTTTTGACGGTTGAAATACGGTGGGCAATCATGATGGTCGTTTGGCCTTTTCTAATAGCCTTTAAGTTTTTAAGTATTTTTTCTTCCGTGTTTGTATCCACCGCACTGACCGAATCATCCATAATTAAGACTGGTGGTTCTTTGGCTAGCGCTCTTGCAATCGAAACCCGTTGTTTTTGTCCACCACTTAAAGTCACACCACGTTCTCCAATAATCGTATCATACCCTTGTTTAAACTGAATGATGTTGTCGTGAACATCCGAAAGTTTTGCGACATGCTCAATCGCATCCATGTGTGTGCTATCTTGATGGATACCAAGCGCGATGTTATTACGAATCGTATCGGAAAACAAAAAACCATCTTGCGGGACATAACCAATGCTTGATCGCACTTGTTTAAACGGTAAGCGCATAATATCGATACCATCGATAAACAATTGACCTGGATTAACATTATAAATACGTAATAATAAATCAACAATACTGGTTTTACCACTACCGGTTCTTCCCAAAATACCCACGGTTTCTCCTGCTTTAATGGTGAAAGAAATATTTGTAAGTACATTGTCATTGCCATCAGGATACTTAAAGTCCAACTGTTTAAACTCAATGTCTCCACGAATGCTATCAACCGCTACAACGTCCTGATCGACAATGTCTATCGGTTCATTGAGAATGCCTTCGATGCGCTCTAAGCTGGCTTTACCTTGTGAGCGCACGTTGATAATCATACTGATTGCCATCATGGGCCATATTAGCATACCGAAGTAGCTAATAAACTCGACGAGGTTCCCAATTGTAAATGGGTTTTCTGTGCCACGTGTCATTTCTACAAGATTCGCGCCGTAAGCAATGATTACGATAAACACAACACTGACAATGGTTTGCACAAATATTTGCAGTAATGCCGACATACGCACAAAACGGATATTTTTATCTTTTGTATTTTTATTGGCCTTTAAAAATGCGCGAATTTCAAGTTGTTCTTTGACAAAGGCCTTAATGACTGAAATGCCTGAAAAACTTTCTTGGGTATAGTCACTAAGGTCTTCAAATGCTTTTTGAGCATCACGAAAACGACGACGCATTTTGGTCCCAATAATTGACCCAGAAATTGCAATACCAAATAACGGTAAGACAATAATCAGTGTCATTCTAACATCAAGCATTAACATACGAGAAAACACCAACAAACCTAAGAATACAGCATCAACAAACATGATCATGCCAGGACCAATCGCGCGTCTGACAGCTTCTAAGTCATTGATGAACAATGCCATAAGTCCACCGACTTTTTTCTCTGAATAAAAGCGATTTGATAGCTTTTCAGCATGCGCAAACATTTCATTACGTAAATCAAAATCAATGCGACGTGAAGCGCCAATGATACCGATGCGCCAAAAAAAGCGGCCACCAACAATGAAAATAGCAATCACGGATAGTCTTAAGACAATAGCCATTAAGCCCTCTTGAGTCATCACACCTTGATCGAGTTGATCGACCAATTCTCTAGTGATGCGTGGTATTTCTAGTTGAAATACATCAACGACAACCAGTGCCGTCACACCCAGTAAAAAAAGGTAGGCATATTTGATGTAGTATTTATTAATTGTTTTACCAAAAATCATGAGTGTACATCCCCAATCTTATCAAACAGTCTTTTTAAATCGTTGAGTTCAATATCATTCAGTTTAGACATTAATTTTTCAACCATATACGCACTCTCTAATTGATTGGTATTGGCCAATGTTTTACCTTGTTCAGTCAAAGATATCAACACAACTCTTGCGTCTGACTCGCTGCGTTTTCTTTGAATTAAATCGTTGTCTTCAAATTTACGAATAATTTCAGTCACCGTCGGTTTAGCTAAGTTAAAACGCTCAGCAAGAAACGCCATAGGGACTTCTTTTTCTTTTTCTATGGCACGCAAATAGCGAAACTGTTTACCTGTTAATTCTTGCAAGTTCATACGTTCATACAGTTCTTTACAACTGTCTAAATACAGTTTTAAAAATTTGTTAAATGATGCCCTTAACGTTTCTTTTTCCATGGCTCACCTCAATAGTTAGTTAGGGTTTACCTAATTATTATAGTTGAATATGACAATTTGTCAATATTAATGCGAAAAAAGATGCAAGATTTCGATAATAATGAAATCTTGCATCGTTAAACGTTTAAAAAAACCTTTTTTTAATTAATAAACCGCTGATAATGATAATCACGCTTGATGCCATGATTATGACACGATACGGTGGACTAGCCTCAGCTATTTCAAGTGGTTCAGCTACGTGTATCCGCAATTGATGATGAATGGTTTCAGTATCGCTTAATAACCGTACTTTATAAGGATATGACCCCACTTGAAAACGATGGGCACTGTAGTGATCTTCAAGCACTTCCATGGTGTGTATGTCAATGCCTAAATCCAGATAATTATGCCTTAACATATTAAATATGTCGGTTTCATTAATGACACTTCCAAGTTCTACAACAAGCACATCATCAAACATAAACATCGGTGGAATATCATCAACTAAAGTCACAATAACATCGCGTGTAACAGTATTATTAAACCCATCTTTGGTCCCAAGGGTGATGAGAAAACTGCCCACTTGATTAAAACCATTCGGTATCGTTGAGTGTTCAATCGTGATTGGTAATGTTGCTTCACTGAGTGGATCAACCGCTTCAAACAAGTTTAAAATATCGGTATTTGTTGGGTTTTCTGACATGTAAAGATTGAATCTGTTTGGCCCTTCTATCAGTGGACTCAATGAATGTCTAACTTCTATATTAAACTGTCTTTGCGTGGTATTTCCAGCGCCATCTTCAATTTGTACTGTGGTTTGGTAGTGACCTGTTTGGTGATTATTAAGCGGATAACTATTTGAAATAATCTGATAATTTTCTATTGGACCATCGTATTCATCAAAAAAGGTATAATGTGTACTAATGATTGTCTCAATACTGGGTGCTTCTGTCAATTCAACGCGTACTTGTGAAGGGCCTTGAATGACCGGTGGAATGTCATCGATAATTTTAATGATGAGTTCGAAACGTGCTTCATTCCCACTGTAATCGTTGACACCAAGAAGCACAGAATACGTGCCGACTGTTATTTCATTACCTGAGTATGCGTCCTCAACAACATAAATGTTTTCTGTTAAATCACCGTCAATTTCATCATAGGCGGTAATATGATTTCCAATGATTGTCTGAATCGTTTGATTCATTTTGTAGTTATGTTCAATCATGTGACTCCCTTGAAACTCAGGTTCTGATGGATTATCTGCAATAAACGGTTCATATGCAGTGCTTTCTTCACCCACTTCTAATTGAAAAGTGTCCATGCCATAGTGGCTGTACCATTGTGCTAAAAATCCACCGTCAAACAGTATGTTAATGGCGGTTTCTTGGGCAGAAACTGTAAAGGTACAAATCGTACTTGAAAGTGCTTGAATACAGTCATCATACACACCAATGGTATCATTAATATAGACCACACCGCCGGCGCCCTCAATGTGGATGGCCATGGTATCAATCCAGCCAATTTCTGGGACTGTCAATGTGTATGTTTCTCCTGCATTCACAGGAATTGGGTCAAGTGTTTCTAATCGTCCGCTAGAATCATATAAAAACTGTGCAGGATTCAATAAGTTTTTACCTGCGGGGGCTGGCCATGATGCATACACTGTGGTGGGTATGAACAGACATATAACAACCAGCATTCCTATTTTTTTCATAATATCACCTCTAATCTATTGATACATCGATAGGCATTATTTTCTTTTTAAGTTATAATAATGTGAAAACATACAATTAAACCCAACAAAACTGTGGCGTCAACTGTTTATACGGTGACTGGGTACATGAATGAGGTTAGATTATGGATTTCAAAGCGCTTGAAATCGCTGTAAAGAAACTTAAAAACGGTGATCAATCAGCATTTAATACAATTTACAACATGACGAAAACACGTGTTTATTACACGATTTTAACCATTGTAAAAGATCCACAATCGGCTGAAGACATTATGCAAGACACTTATTTAAGAATGCTTGATAAGCTTGACTATTATAAGAAATCGAATGGGTTTATCACATGGTTACAAATGATGGCCAAAAACCTTGCGATTAATGCGTATCATAAAAAATCAAAAACAGTGTCAGTCGATGTTAATGACAATGCGCAATTGTTTGGGCAAACCAATACCAACCAAGAAAACCGGTATTACTTACAGGAATTACTAAAAACACTCAATGAAAACGAAAAAGAAGTTGTGATTCGCCATGTGGTGTTAGAAGAAAAACATAAAGACATTGCTAAAGCTATGAATAAACCATTAGGCACGATTACTTGGATGTATCAAAATGCACTGAAAAAGTTAAGGAATGACGGTGGTGATAAGGATGAATGATAACACAGTTAAAAAACGCATATTAGAGGCTGCAGCGCACGATACACCTGACTTACAATCGGTATTATTGCCAGTAGTAAATGCGCGAGTAAGCACTTCAAAAACCCCACGTTGGTCATTTAAAAAACCGATCGGAATCGGGTTTGGTTTGGTATTTACAACACTATTATTGTTATTGATTGTTTATAATCCGTTTCAAAGTACTACTGCTTTAACTTCGGTGTATTTAGATTTTAACCCAAGTATTGTCATCCACTTAGATGACAATGATTACTTTAATGCCATTGAAGGTCTAAACACAGATGGTGTCGTGTTTGCAGAAACACTCACACCCATACTGAAGTCTTGCCACTTAGATGATGTTTTAGATCACATTGTTAAAGAAGCACTACAAATGGGATATTTATCGGTAGATAACCCGGTAATATTGTACGATGTAACACACACCGATAGTGCGGTTGCAACACGTGTATTAACCGCACTAGAAAGCACATTGCCCACAGTCGCGCAAAAACACGTTGCAAACGCAACCCTTCGACGTGGCATGGCTGGAAATTCAAGCACACATGAACAAGCCATGCAAAATCAATACGGTGTGAGCGTCATGAAATTACGTTTAGTTCAAAATATTTTAGATACTAATGATGATTACACTTTGGAAGCACTGTTAGAACTTTCAATTAAAGATTTGCTTGAGCTTGTCGATCAAATACCGCATAGGAATATGCCGAGCAGACCTTTACCCAGATGATTTTAGTCATAAAAAAAGCATATCTTAATATGCTTTTTTTATGACGTATGTTATCGAATAAAATCAAGAATAATCTCAGATAATTTATCTGGGTCATCGGTGATTGGTGAGTGCGACCCACCATCAAAAATATGTTGTTTTGCGTGTGGTAAAGCGGTTTGATTTTCATTATACATTATTTCTGGTACAACGAAATCTAAACGTCCCCAGATGTTGAGTACAGGTACTTTGACATCATGAATACTGCCATCCCCTGGGACGACATCATTTGGTTTGTCTGACATATTGAGTGTCATTAGTGCCCAATCAACATCAATAAGATTACGCTGTTTCATGGTTTCTGATATGTATAGTTCAAGGTCTTTCTCATCGGGTACTTTGACATTGTAAATCGCTGCTTTCCAAACCATTTCCATAAACTCAACATTGTTAGATTCAAGTGCATTAACCGCTGGCGCAACTTGGATTGGGTCTTGTGCCATGGCTTCTTTTTGGGTATACACTTTAGTCAATATTGGTGTGCCGGTTTCATCTTTTTCAAAAATCGGATAGCCTTTATGCGATGTCGATTCAATCAATACTAAATGCGATACTTTCTCAGGATATTTAGCAGCAAATTTAAGACCAATGCCACCACCTGTACTCCAACCTACAAACACTACTTTTTCAATGTGGTTAAGGGTTAAAAAATCAGCGAGGTCATCGGCAAAGTCTTCTAGTGAATCAATTGGCTGGTGATAGGTTGAATCACCAAATCCTCTTAAATCCGGCGAAAGTACACGGTAATTCGCAGACAAGTGCTCAAACAGGGGTTTGTAATGGACCCCACTACTCATATTTCCATGGACAAGTAAAATTGTTTGTGATGCGTTTGGATTAAAATCTAAATAAGCAATATCTTCTTTATTGGTCAGTTGCAACACTTTTTTTTGCATGGTTTCCTCCTATATTTTATAGTTATGTGATTCAGCTATAAAGTACCCAATCAGTGTTTGAACGAACAACTCAGGTTTTTCATACATTGAAGCATGACCGCAATCTTTAAATTCAACAATGTGCGCATTAGGCATCGTTTGGACAATGTATTGTTGTTCAAAGACCGGTGTTAAATAATCATGTTCTGAGGCAACAACTAGTGTGGGAACATGAATGTTGGGTAATGCCTGGTCAACGTTATGCGTTTCGGCACTTTGAGTTAACCGAATCATTGCATCTAAAAAGACTGGATTGCTAAATAACGGAATAAGCATGGCTTTCCTTTGTTCCATCCATGCAATGTTATTTGTATAAAACTTCGGTGAATAAATGAATGGTATGGTGATGTGATAATACGCATTTCCAGAACGTGTTTCAGCCACAGCATTCCACCCATCACCAATCGCTTTAAGCCATGGACTGGTTTTTGATACTGCATTAAAAACAATCATTTTCTTCAATCTTTCAGGATGCGAAGAAGCATACTGTAATGCAATGCTCCCACCATAACTGATGCCTGCTAAGTATATGTTTTTTAAGTTTAAGTGCGCAAAGAGTGATTCAATCATTCTAACTTGTAGAGATTGGGTGTATGGTGTGTCCATTTTACTGCTTTTTCCTTGGTCAAGCATATCAATTCTTACCAAGTAAAAGTGTTGAACTAACGGTTTGACAAAAACTTCCCATGAGGCTGTAGACATCATAATACCATTAAGCAAAACCAAAACTGGTTTTGTTTGGTTGCCATCCAACTGATAATGAATCAACTTATCTTGGAAATCAAAAAATGGCATCAGATATACCCAAGCTTACGTGCATCAGCACGCAATTGTTCTTTGAAATCCGGATGGGCAATCTCAATAAGACGTTCAACACGTTCTTTAATTGTTGTGCCTCTTAATGCCGCAACACCATACTCGGTGACAACAAAATCAACATCGTTACGTGACAACGTCACAGCTGCGCCTTGTTTTAACATGGGTACAATTTTGCTGATTGGTTTGCGTTCATTCGTGATGGGATCTTTAACATTGGCCGTTGAGTAAAGCGCGATAAAACTACGACCATTCTTCGCACGTTGTGCGCCAGTTGCGGTATCTGATTGACCACCGGTACCACTGAACTGAATAGGCCCGATGGATTCTGAGGCACATTGTCCTGTTAAATCAATCTCAATGGTCGTATTGATAGATACTTGGTTGTCATTTAATCGTATAATCATTGGATCGTTAACATAGTTTCCATCTAAAATCATGATGCCTGGATTATCATCAATGAAATCGTAAAGTTCTCTTGTACCCAGGGCGAATGCTGCAACCATCTTACCGCGATGCAGCGTTTTTTTCTTATTTGTGATGGCACCCGATTGATAAAGTTTCATAAATCCTGTGGTTAGCATTTCGGTATGTACGCCAAGATCTTTTTTATCCATTAGTGCCAATGCGACTGCATTGGGTATGCCGCCGATGCCAAGTTGTATGGTGTCTCCATCATGAATTTTTTCAGCGATGTGCTTGCCAATCAGTTTATCTTTTTCGTTAGGCTCAGTATCGGCTAAAACTGGGACTTCATAATTGACTTCGACAAAATAATCAGCATCACTTTCATGCAGTTCAACATCACCCAAAGTTCTTGGTAAATGTGGGTTTATTTCTAAAATAACAATATCAGCAAGTTCAATCATTCTTTTTTCATAGACGTTGGATAAAGACAAAGACACAAACCCATGTTCATCCGGTCTTGTGGCATTGCCTACATAAATGTTTGGTTTGATATGATGTGTGCGTTTAGTACCAGCAAAATGTAAGTGATTCGGAATAAACGTGATGTTTTTATTTTTGAAGGCTTTTCTTAAATCATTGCTAAAAAACCAACTGTTCACAGTAAAGTTATCTTTATACGCTTCGTTAATCATGAACTCGTAAGGATAAAGCGGTAAACAGTTATCAATCGTGACATGGTTAAGACGTTTGGCAACGGTGTGCAAATCGGTAAAAAATGCACGCCCTTCACTGGCTGCCATACCCGCAACAATATGATCGTTATCTTTAACAAGATTAAGTGCTTCTTCTATTGTAATAACTTTAGCCATATTTGCTCCTTTCTAGTAAAAATAAGGGTGGTGAAACACCACCCTTATTGCCTTAATTAGTCACCAAGAATGTCAGTTATTGTTTGAATTGGACTTTCAGTTTGCCATACAGGTGCGCCGTCAACCATTGCTGCTTTTAATAATGCCATCGCTTGTGTTCCTACACGACGACCATTGGCATAATCAACCACAACGCCGAACGGTAATTCAACTGGTGATTCTTCCATTGCATCAATGAACGATTCCCATGTTAATGGTTGGTCGCCAACACGACGTAATCCTTCAACGAAAGTTGCCGCAGCAATCCATCCTGCAAATGAGAACGCGTTTGCAGCATATTCTGCACCAATAGTTTCCGCGAATAATTCGTAATCAGCGGTTGGTGTGCCATCAGGATTAAAAATATCAATCCATGCATTACCATAAATTTCGAAGCTGCCAATGACATCGGTCAATCCACCTAGCCATGTCGCATCAGCGTTAACATAACTTGTAATGACTGGAAGTGAACTGCCTGCATCATCAAGTGCGCGTATTGCAGTTGCTGCTGGTACTTGGTTTGCGGCAACGATAACAACATCAACATTAGCAGCAAGCATAATTTGTGCTGCAGTACTCATATCATCAGCGTCTGGTGCAACTTGAACAACAGATGTTAGCGCAACACCAAGTTCGCCTGCACGTAATTGAATCCCACGAAGCATACCACGCCCATCGTCTGCGTTACTGTAAATAACACCAACACGACTCGCACCCAAATCTTGAATTGCACGGGCAAGCATAACTTCACCCTCTGCATCAAAGATTGGCTGAACTGGGAAACTAGACTTTTCCCCACCTGTTGCGGTTAGATTAAACAAGCTACTTACGCCTGTTGCATAATAGACACGTGGAATACCGACTTGATTTAAATATTCTCTCGTCGCTGAAACCGTTGGTGTCCCAAAATGTCCAACCAGTGCAAATACTTGGTCATCTTCCACTAACTCTTGTGTGTAAGATAACCCGAGTGCGGCATTAAACTCATCATCTTTTTGGATGTACTCGATTGTACGTCCAGCAATACCGCCTTCTGCGTTAACCATATCAAAATACGCATCCATACCGGCTTTGAAAGGTACCCCTACAAATGCCAATGGACCACTCGTTGCTGCTGTGTTTCCAACGATAACTTTATCTTCGAAAACACCTTGTTCAAATTCATCTTGCCCACATGCTGCAACAGTAAATAAAGCAAAAACCACTACTAATGCAAGTAAAACTTTTTTCATAATTCTCCTCCTATTTTTTTCTTTTATAGTTAAATCTGTTCAACAGATATGTTGCTATTTTCCAAGGTAAGCCTCAATCAGCTCAGGGTCACTAATTAAATCTTTTGCCTTACCATGTTTTATAATCTTACCCACTTGAATCACGTACGCATAATCTGCGATTTTTAGTGTTTGTAAAGCATTTTGTTCAACAATTAAAATTGAGATACCTTTTTGATTAAGTTGGGTTAAAATCTGAAATATATTTTTCACGATCAGTGGGGCTAACCCCAATGATGGTTCATCAAGAATAAGTAATTTAGGTGTGCCCATTAATGCCCGACCAATGGCCAACATTTGTTGTTCTCCACCCGATAAAGACTGTGCTATTTGTGATTTGCGTTCATGTAAAACCGGGAAATAACCATAAACTTTAGCAAGATTGTTTTGAATAATTTCTTTACGTGTCATGATGATACTATCGACTGTTTCTGATGACGCCTGTTTAATCCGCGATGCGATATCTGGTGTAATGACACTTGGTTCAATACTGTCGATGCGTGTTAGACCTTTTTTGACTGTAAATGCCCCAATCATTAAGTTTTCATTCACCGTTAAGTCACCAAAGATTTGACGGCCTTCTGGTACATGGATAATGCCTTCTTTTGTCGTGATTTCGGGCGCTTGTTTTGTGATGTTTTTCGTGAAAAACTCAATCGTCCCAGACTCTGCTTTCACGATGCCAGAAATTGTTTTCAACAATGTGCTTTTCCCACCACCGTTAGCGCCAAGAATCGCTGTAATACTACCTTCTTTGACAGTAATATCGACGTTTTTTAATGCTTGAATGGCACCATAGGAAACATTGAGATTCTGTGTTTTTAGAATGTGCGTCATTTTACTCATCCCTTCCTAAGTATGCCTCTTGAACTTCAGCGTTTTTCTGAATATTTTTCGGTGTATCCATTGCCAAAAATTTACCGAAGTTAATCGCCACTATGCGGTCACAAATGTTCATGACAAAACTCATATCATGTTCGATCAATAAAATCGTAGTTTTGTATTGCTTTTTGATTTCATTAATCAACACTTCTAACTCATCAGTTTCACGATCGTTTAAGCCCGCCGCAGGCTCATCTAGAATAATCATTTTAGGATCGCTCATTAACGTTCTTGCAATTTCTATTTTTTTCATTACACCGTAAGGCTGACCTTTTACATAGAAATCTTTGAGCTCAAAAATATCTAAAAATTTCAAAATACCGTACGCTTTTTCTTTTAAAGTTTTTTCTTCTTCTCGCGCTTTCTTTGTCCGTAATATGTGCGCAACAATCCCTGTCTTGAATTGATTGTGTGCACCGACCAGTAGGTTGTCAAGAATACTTAAATCTGGAATCAGTTCAACATTTTGAAAAGTTCTTACCAAACCTTGAGCAATAACCTTAGTCACATCAATGTCTCTTAAATCCAAAGATTGATCTTCTTTGACAAAATAAATATTGCCTTGATAGTTTTTATAAAATTGCGTGATGCAATTAAACACTGTGGTTTTACCGGCACCATTTGGTCCGATTAAACCTACAATTTCACCTTCATTCACAGTAAAACTTAGATTATCCACTGCCTTTAATCCACCGAAATGCATACTGACATTTTCTAATACTAAAAGTGGTTTACTCATCTTTGATCACCTGCTTTTTCATCCAACGCAGCTTATGTTTAATATAGAGGCGTTTTAAGTCGTACCAAATATAGACAAACCCATATGGATAGAAAATGATGACGAGAATAATCAAGATGCCTGAAAATATATACGAGATATCGCCAAAATAGTTTTTTAACCAAAGATTTGGAATGCCATGAATGATAAACACACCGAGGAATGTTCCGTAAATTGATTTCATACCACCAACAACGACCATCGCAATAACAAATAAACTCAAATCAAGGGTCCATGCAGTGGTTGGCACATTTTGATAGTATAGGCCGTACATTATCCCACCAAATGTTGCAAATAGCGTTGCAAGTACAAACGCAGTTAGACGGTACTTAAGTAGACTAATACCCATCGCTTGGGCGGCATGTTGACTTCTGCTCATGGCCATGAGTGCGCGTCCTGTCTTACTTTTTACGATGTTATGCATGATAATCATCATCATCACCATCATCGTCGTAATCAATAAAAATAGAATGCTGCGTTGAAATTGATTGATCATACTGAGTTCTATAAAACCGAAGAAACGAATGGCGCCAATACGTATGGCTTGACCACCAAAGATTTCGAGTTGGGTATAAATTTGGCGAAGTATTTCGCCAACGAACAGCGTTGCAATCGCAAGGTAAATCCCTTCAACTTTCAACGAGAATAGTCCGATTAAAGCGCCCATACTACCGGCGATGATTAACACCATAAGTGCTGCAAGTTCAAATGGGAATCCAAGGTTAATAAAGACACCCAATCCTAAAGCACCAGCCCCAACAAACCCGGCAGTACCTAAAGAGATTAACCCACTAAAGCCCAATAGTAAGTTGAGCCCCATCGCAACGACAGTAAAGATGACAATATACGCAAATACCCCCATCGTGCCCCATCGCATAAGTCCTGTATGTGGCAAGAAACCTATTGATGCAATCACTAAGCCAAACAAAATGAACGGAACAATCGGATGTTTGCCTATTTTTTTAGAGATGATGCCAAAGAAGTTTTCAACTTGATTTAATATTTTCATGAAATCACCTAAACTTTCTTTGTCGGTTTTTTACCGAAAATCCCATACGGTTTAAAATATAGAAAAACTAGTATTGAGGTATAAACAAGTACATTTCCCCAAATATCAGAGATATAAAACTGCGTAAAGTTTCTTGCAAAAGAAATAATAAACGCACCAACGACTGGGCCAAAAAAGGTTGAAAACCCACCCAATGTTCCAGCAAAGAAAGCACTGATTTGTACCGTAAGTAACATGTTTGAAAAAACACTAATGCGTGGTGCTACAAACAATGCAGCTAACGTACCAAGCATCGCTGCAGTCGCCCACGAAACCATGGTTACCGTCTTTGTTGGCACACCCATCAGTTTAGAGGTTGTCTCATCAGAAGCAGTTACCCTTGTTGCTAAGCCCCACTTTGTGTACTGTATGAACCAAAACATTGCGCCCATTAAAATCGTTGAGACGGCAATAACAAATATTGTGTTGTAACGTAAATCAGCACCAAGAATCGTGATGCTATAAGCTGTTGGAATGAAGCGCGGTAGCGTCATCGAATCAACACCGAAAAACCAAGGTAAAATCCCAATGATGACCATAATGATTCCTAAAGTTATAATTTGCTTAGAAATAGGACTCACTTTAGCCGCAGGACGAATGATGAACGTATCGATGATAATCCCCGTAAGAAATGCGGTGATGAGTGCAACAAGTGCAACAAGCCAAATATTAAAACCATATCTCAGCATTAAAAATGCTGCGATATACGCATTAAATGTACCAATCATACCCTGAGCAAAGTTTGTAGTACGGCTTGTTCTAAAGATTAAAACAATCCCCAACGCTGCCAAGGCATAAACACTGCCAGTTTCTAAGCTGTTAAATAATAATCTCAGTAAATCAGTCATGGTGTTCACCCCATCGAATAATAGATGCACCCCAAACATAGCCAATCCCCGCAGCAATCAAACATATTACTGACCCAGATTTGATTTTGTTTTGTTGACGTGCTAAATGCAATGAAAGAATTTGATCAATTTGACCAATGTGACCATAATCTTCCAAGTATATTGTTTGTGAATCATCCAGACTTAAAGCATCTAACATGCCTTTATGTCCGGAACGTTTAATGTGTAGAATCGCTAAATAATCAATATCGCTTCGCTGAAGTGCAGATTTTTCTAATGCCTGATCGATACATGCAAACCAATTGTTCATAGAAACCTCATTGAGTCGTGCTTTCATCTTTTCAGGGGCCATCAGTTTTAATGACTGATAGGCTTTGTCAAGATTTTCATGATTGATTGGTTCAACCGTACCACCGATGGTGACACCCGCAGTACGTGCGAGTGTCCCATCCGCAATAATATGTGATTCTAACAAGAGGTTTTTATGAAGGTTTTTCTTTAAAATAATTGCGCCACCACCTGCCGAAAGATTGTACATCATCGACATGTGCTTATCTTGAAAATCGACAAAGTCACCATTTCGATAACCACCAACGATCATCACAAGGTTGATGGTGTCATCTGCAAGCATCATATCTTTAGCGATTTTAAGCGCACTCACACCAGTTGAACAGCGATTTTGAACATCGATTCCCCAAGCATTGTGTGCACCAATTTCTCCTTGTACATAAAGTGCAGATGTTGTTAGCGGATACTCTTTCCATTCTTCACCAATGCCAATAATTAAATCGATATCTAACGGATTAGTA